>CAIXMC010000271.1 GCA_903920405.1 uncultured beta proteobacterium | reverse complement strand
TCAGCGACAATTTTTGCCTGTATCTCCATAGGCGGCAAACTGACCGGTAAATCCAGATAGCGGTGAATCATCAAATTACGGATGCCATTGGTTTGACTTTGTAGCAAATCGGTAACGCCGATGGCATGAACAAAACGCAAGTAGTGAAACAAATATTCTGGTAGCACCTGTGATCTGTCTGGCTTGATTTTTTCTACAAAATTGGAATAGCAAACGATGTTGCCGTCGAGCAATGCAGTATCCAAAATAGCGACGCGGCCCACCGGCTGGTCTGGGCTACCGCCCGACTTTTCGATCAACAAATCGCCCACTTCAATTTTCATGCGGGTCAGCTTGGTAGTGGGGATTTTTCGGTATTTCTCACGACCGTTGGTGATATGCAGATTGAACTCGTTGTCAAACTCGGTTCCGCGTATGACCAGGCACTTGGTGTGTGTGTCTGCGGCATCCATCCAGTCCTCATCTTCACCCCAGTCACCCGCAGTGCGGTGGGTGATGACATCGCGCAAGGGGTGACGTGGGTAAGGTGTGTTACTCAGAGATGCAAATAGTTTTAGAGCGTATGGCGAATGTGTTTTGGGGTCAAATATATTGCCACTGAGTTCAATTAGTTTGACAGTAAAAATCCTTGTACTAAGCGCACCGCTTCCCTTATCCGGCAAGGAGATTCCCAGATGGTTGAGAAACACCTCATTCACTTGAGCGAGCAAGGCTACAGCTTCAATTTCTAACCGATTCTTTTCCAAGTAAGCTAATTGCATCAGTTCAACGATCCGCTCATCTTCAATCACCGGAATAGACAGAAGAGCCGTGTAGTCCAGTGCTGGACGTGTGCCACCAGTGGCGCGACGTGATGCCAGTTTTTCCACAAAGTCCAGATTCAAATAGGCGGCAAGGGCTTCGCTGGTTTGCTTGTTTTTTGTTCGCACTACAGCGATGTGTTGGTTGATATTGGCATCAAGACCAGACGGCACAACGGCTGCAACGGCCATTCTTCCAACACCAGTAATTTTTATCAGCAGTTCGTCACCCGTCAATCGGCTGCGCTCCAGCAGTTTGGTATGCGTTAACTGGGTGATGTATTTAACATCGTGCAGGTCAACAGCGCCAGTTGTTGTAAGGTTTTGAACCCGCAGGAATGGCACGCCAGTTTCTGCTGATGCGTAGTGTTTGTCGCCCTCACTTTTCAAGGGCGTGGCACCACCGGCCAGATACAACGTGAAATCTCGCAGCGTCCGTTTGGTTTTTGTACGCACTCGGGCTTCAAGTGCGACCAGTTCAGGTTCAAAGTAAAACGGATCCCAGCGCGTAGTCAGGGAACTCCTTTTTACGATAAATTGGCTAGTACTCATATGCGTTGCTCTATCAGAGTAATAAATTTTTGCAGCGCATTGCCAATTTCAGTCAGCTCGTTGATTTTTGTTTCGCGGCCCGTCGCGTCATAACCAATATCATTGGCGATCGCCATAAAAATATCGTAATCATCAATTCGATGTCGCAGCGCTGCGTCATATTCCTCGCTGGCCGCAAATTTGATGGCATCGGCCTGTTCTGAAAACTGATCGCTGATTTCTTTTTTCCACGCGGCATAAACCTGGGTGTCTTCAAGTGTCAAGGTTTTTTCGCTCTGGATGGTGCTCAACGTGCCTAGCTCAAGTGCCGCTTTTCGGCCAAGCTCAGTGCCCAAAAAGCCGGTTTGTTTTTTGAGTACATCCTTTTTCTCAGCCTCAAGTTTGGCCAACTTTCTTTCAAGCTGATGCTG
>CAIXMC010000270.1 GCA_903920405.1 uncultured beta proteobacterium | reverse complement strand
TTGATCCGCGTCAACATGAGTCTGGCAGTAGTGTCAGGGGCAAACCCAGAATGTCCAAGGTAGGCCATGCTTTTTTGCGTAAAGCGCTGTACATGCCGGCGATGGTGACACTTTACAAAACCAAGTGGGGAAAAAAATTCCATGCTCGGTTGGCTGCCTCTGGGAAGAGTCCTATGGTCATCATCGGTGCCATGATGCGAAAACTTATTCATGTGGCTTTTGGTGTCTTGAAATCTGGAAAAAAGTTTGATCCGGCATTGCATGGGGCTTGACATTCATAACAGTATCTACAAGACTTAGAAATATTGGATATTTTTTGGAGCAGCAATATCCTTACTCGGGCACGCAAATGTCGCCACGCAGCATGGCTTTGATGGTTTTGACCACCAGTGTGACCATCAACACAGCCAGCATGGTCATCAGCACCACGGTCAATGCCATAAAAAACCTACCTCCAATTTTTTCCAGCATCACCGTGGTGGCGATGGTCATGGCGGCCATCGGGAACGAGTACGCCCACCAAGGCAGTGCAAAAGGCACTTTGGTAAAGTGTCGCGCCTGCGAAAACAGCAACAGCGTGGTGAACAGGCCAAAGTAGTAAAAAATGCGTGCAGCATCGTCAATGACCCCGCCATGCAGTTTGACCCAAGAGATAAACCCCAAAGCAGGCGGTGCGATCAGGATGAAAAGTGTTGGCAGCAACTTGGCCGGCATCATCGGGTGAAAAAAGAAACGATTGAGCAACACGGCCAGCATGGGCAGCCACATCATCAGACCCAGACTGTAGTAAAACCATGAAATCTCCACAAAGCCCAGCGGAACGCCGGCAATGGGCACCAGAATATTGCCGACGATGGGGATAAACCAGGCCGGATTGCTGTGCTGCACCTGAAACTTCTCATGGTGTATCCAGTTCGACAAAATAATCAGGGTGAACATCATTTGTACCGCGCTGCCGACAATCCACAAGACCTGTGACACTGCTGGAAAATGGCTCATATAGGCAATGGCCAACAAGATCATGCCAATCGACATCGTGGGGAAAAAGCTCAGGCGAACAGGGTGGTTGAATTCGGCCACAACCTGCTGGCGGTGCAGCATGAACTTGCCCAGATAGGCTAAAGCAATGAACGTATAGACCAAGGTGGAGACCAGCAGCCACGCTGAACTTGCCAGACTTGACCAGCCCCAAAGTTGTTCGACTTTTTCCAGGGCGATGGTACTTCCAGCCAAGCCCATAACGATAGAAAACATGGATACAGGCAGATGCTCAAGGCGACCATGCAGCGCAGCGTTTGTGGCGGGAATATTCATAAATTAAATTATAGACTTTTCCCTTAAGGCGGGACAAAGATGGAGTCAGATGCCGTCGCTTGTTACTATTACTTCTGCGGCAAATTAAGGGCAAAGGTAAGCAAAGCATGAGGGCGCTAGGGCATCTCATCTATCGCTCTCCTGTCCCGTCTTAAGGATATGGTCAATAATAAGTTCCGCTTATGGCTCGTCAGATTTGGGCGCACTGCGTCGTTACAAATCGCTTATATGGCTGGGCCACACTGCGCGATTTGCGCCTAGCATTGCATCCCAACTCTGACGGCCAAATGCACAACTTACGGGTGCGTTTC
>CAIXMC010000269.1 GCA_903920405.1 uncultured beta proteobacterium | reverse complement strand
GGCCGCCTGTTACCACAGCTATTACGATGCCGAGCGTATTTTGGTGGATGATGAGACCGTCAAACTCGCACGTCTTGCGCTGGTGGCCGCGACGGCTCAAGTGTTGCACAATGGCCTGGCGGTTCTGGGTGTCAGCGCACCCAAAAAAATGTAAGACTATCAACAATTTTCAAGATAAATTATGAAATATCAGCGCGGAGGCACTCTTGTAGGCTTTGTATTTGGATTGGTGATGGGTTTGGGGGTGGCACTTGCTGTTGCTGTGTATGTGACCAAAGTGCCTACGACCTTTTTCAATAAAGTCGTTGGCCACAGTGCTGAGCAGGATGCGGTGGAGGAACAGAAAAACAAGACCTGGGACCCCAACGCGCCGCTGTACGGCAAAAATCCTGCCAAGCCTGTGCCGAGTGCAGAACCTCTGGCCGCTACTTCTGCCCCCGAAGACACAAAAGCGATGGAACACAAGGTGACAGAGGTCAAGGCCACGCCTGACACTGTGCACAAAGAGACTGAGAAGCCCGCCACTGACCCTTTGGGTGATTTGGCCAAGGCCAGTGCCAACAAGAGTGGTGATGCCAAGTCTGTTGAACCTTTTATCTATTTTGTGCAATTGGGCGCTTTTCGCACGGCGCAAGAAGCAGAAAATCAGCGTGCCAAATGGTCGCTTGACGGCGTTGAAACCAGGGTGTCAGAGCGCGAACAATCGGGACGCACTGTGTTTCGTGTGCGTGTTGGCCCCTATGACAACCGAGCTGATGCTGAAGCATCCAAGTCACAGTTTGATGCCAAAGGCCTTGAAACCGCGCTGGTGCGCGTACAACGCTGAACTTCAGGCTTCCTGATCCGCACCAGGCACATCCTAAATGAGTTCAGCTAAAAAAACCGCGCCGAACCATGCCCACGTAACTGCAAGCCTTGTTCCCACCGCTGCGACGGGCAAAATCGACAGCCCGTTCGGTCTTGTCCAGTGCGCTACCCGGTGAATCATCAGCCAGAACGCTGGTAAAACCGCAGCTTAGCGTGATACGTCCTATCTTTGGCAAAGTATTTTTCTCAACATTGGCACGCAGGCGATCAAACGCTGCCAGCACCAAAGCTTCGTCGGGGCAGTGAATCAACACCCCAAAGTGCCCACCCTCAAATCGATAAATGCGGTCATAAGTGCGAAATGTATTTTTCATGGCACGCGCCACCTGCGTCAACACTTCCTTGACTACAGATGGACCATACTTGTCGTTGATCAATCGAAAGTTATCAACAACCGCAGCACCGAGCCAATAGTTGGCAGGGACACGATGACGACGTTCCTGGTGTGTTGCCATAGCACCTGCCTCACCGAACCCATGACCCGGAGCAGATTCAAGGTCTTCGAGTACAGCGCTATAAAACGCATCATCGAGCGATTTGCGATTTTGCAAGCCCGTCATGGCATCGCGGTCGCTGAACTCTAGAAGTGAGTACATGTTGCGGTAGATTTGGCGCAATTGGTCAAGCATTTGCAAGGCATCTGGATTCAGGGCAGCATCAGAATGCACTTCAATCACCCCCTCGTCGTCACCGCGGGAATCAGAAAACAGGGGCAAAAAATTGATGCGAGGGCCTTCATGGCCAGCCCAGGCCAGTTCCTGGCGCTCACGGGAGCGCAAACATTCACAGCGTTCGGGGGCATCTTCAAACCGAGTGAGCGTTTGAAAATCCACACGCAAGGGGTCAAGCACCCGACCGCCGCCCTGGGCATCCAGACGCGCTACTTCAAGCCAGCGCTGCTCACCATCTTCACGAACCACACGTGCAATAACGATGCGCACAATGGGTAACAGGCCAATCAAGGCTTTGGCAAGTGTTAGCTCAAGCAAATCTCGATCGCGGTGGTCCGTCAGTTTGACGATATGTTCAATGAGTGTGTGCATGATGAAAATGATGTAAAAGTGGATCAGGGTAGGGGTAGCATCTAACATCCAACAGGGCAAATGATACTGGCTTGACTGTAGGCTTGTGCAGCGTTTTGCCATGCGCAAGATGCCATGGCAGGATCGTCCAGACGCTCGGCCAATCCTGCCAGCATTTGCCAACTGCGGTTACGCAGGCATGGGTCTTCCAGACGTGTCAGAGCTTGTTTGAGGAGTTGTTCGGCCTTGCCCCACAACTGCAAATGTAAACAGGCCACACCTGCAAGGTATTGCAAAACGACATCGGCCAAATTGGCCTCTTGGACCAGGACAATGCGTGTTAGCCAGTCATGGTCAATGGTATCTTTGGTGCTGGAGAGCGCAAATTCCAGGAGTTGTACCAATCCCAGTTTTTGATCCATGGTCAAACCGTCAGGCAGATCAACCATACGTTCCCAAATGGGCAATACCCACTCAAACGCAGTGGGTGCAGGGCCACCCAAACGAAGCAAACGCTCGGCTGCTGCGCAGGCAACCTCGGGAAACTGACGCTCATCGGCCTCAAGGGTGTTCCAAAATACCAAAATTTGCTCTGCATCATGCTTGTTTTTCAGCGATTCAAGCATCAATGCACGCAGCAAATTCTGAGCTGATGTTTGAGAAAATGCGCGGTGCTTGACGAGTAGGCGAGTGGTTTCCAGCGCCATGTCGGTATGACCTGCCAGTCGCTCAGCCTTCAGGCGCAAACGCAACGCCAAGGTGCGCCGCGCCGCACCTGCGGGTAATTGACCCAGCCATGTCATGGCGGCATCGGCATCATGATCTTCAATAGCCCATCGCACCGCACGCATCAGCAACCCTTCACGACTATTTGTTTCTTCCAGGGCGGTTGCCTGCGAAAGTGCCTGTTCAAAATGCTCGTCACGAGAGGCAAGATCGCGCAGGGATTGTGCGCTCTCGGCTGCGACCAAATGCGCAAATACTCGCAACATCGGCGACTGTATCCAACCCTCATGACCCCCATGCGTGGCGGCCTCGTGTTCCAGCACACGATCAACGGCTTTTTTTGCCCTGGTATAGCGGCCTGCTATCAAATGCGACAAGGCATCGAGCAAAGTGCCGTTCATGGTGTGTTCATGGTAACGAATACGCCACTCACGGGCCTGAGCCGGAATGGACAGCAGTGCAGTGATGGTGCTAAGGACCAGATGCAACAACACAAAAAGCACAAGCAGCAGCAAAAGCACCAGATTGAGCGATACATCAATGCGGTGTGGCGGCCAGAAAAGAGTGACTGTGCCCTCATTCCCACTGGCAAACAAAGCCAAGGCAACTGCCACGCCGAAAAGACCCATCAACCACAAGGCAACACGCATGATCAAAGTCATCCTGGGTACGTTAGGATGTGGTCAACAATAAGTTCCGCATTTGGCCGTCTGAGTTGGGATGCAATGCTAGGCGCAAATCGCGCGGTGTGGCCATGCCACATAAGCGATTTGTAACGACGCAGTGCGCCCAAATCTGACGAGCCAAATGGGGAACTT
>CAIXMC010000268.1 GCA_903920405.1 uncultured beta proteobacterium | reverse complement strand
TTTGTGGTGATCATGCCGCAATGTGGCGCACTGGAGGCCATGCAACTGGCTGAAAAACTTCGCGCACTGATTGCAGCGCATCCGTTTGCAGAGGTTCGTACCGTGACGGTCAGTCTGGGTGTAGCCGAGTTCAAGCCCGGTGAGTTGCTTGATGACTGGTTCAAGCGGGGTGACCTGGCGCTGTATGCTGCCAAGTCGAGTGGGCGTAACATGGTACGCTTGGCTGCTTAGGATATGGTCAGTAATAAGTTCCCCATTTGGCTCGTCAGATTTGGGCGCACTGCGTCGTTACAAATCGCTGATGTGACTGAGTATTTTCCAATTCAGGGAGGAGCCTGAATTGGAAAATACTCCCTCCAATACATGATGAATAACATTCAATTAGAAGCCACCGCCCGTCAGAGAAACTTTGTCACGATGCTATGTATCGCTTCCATGGTCTATCTGGCGCTGGGTATCCTTGGTATTAACTTTGCCATTGATCCAGGCTATGCCAGCCCCATTTTTCCGGCGGCGGGCTTTGCCGTGGCCTTTCTTCTGTGGTCTGGCAAGCGTTCCTGGCCTGCGATCTGGGTCGGTTCATTTGCCCTCAATCTGAACATTGCCTGGTTGCATGGCGACCTGGGTTGGCGCAGCGCGGCGCTGGGCGCAGGCATCGCTACAGCTTCCACACTTCAGGCACTGGCGGCACGATGGCTGGTGGTGCATGGTGTCAAGGACGGTTGGGAAACGCTGGAAGAAGAGCACGCTATTGTTCGCTGCCTCGTGCTGGCTGGCCCACTCGCCTGCCTGATTGCTTCCAGCATAGCCGTGCCGCTGCTTTACTGGGCGCAGTTGGTTCCTGCAGCCGGTTGTCTGTACGCCTGGTGGAACTGGTGGTTTGGCGACATGATGGGTGTTTTGGTTTTTCTGCCACTGAGTCTGGCCATTTTTCACCATCGGCAGCCACTGTGGCGCGGTCGGTTGATGACTTTGATATTGCCCATGTTGATTGCTCTGGGACTGGTGGGAGTCGCCTTTGTTGTGTCTGCAAAGTGGGAACGCTCACAGGAACAACAGGACATCAGCCGCCATGGTGAAGCTCTGGCTCAACTTCTTGCACAACGCTTCATTGCGCACCAGGAAGCACTTTCGGCGCTTCGCCGACTGTTGGAAGTCACACCCGACATGAAGTACTCCCAGTTTGAATATTTCACCCGAATCACGCTCAAAGACAACCCTGACATTTTTGCCCTCAGCATTAACCCTTATGTACTCGCACCACAACGCCAGGTGTTCGAGCGCGAGATGGCTCACCGAGCCGCAGTCGATAGGTTTGAGATCAAGGAGCGAGACAGCCATCGCCGCTTGGTTCGCGCCGCTGATCGGCCGGACTATGTGGCTGTTGGATTGATCGCGCCGCTGGAGGGCAATTTGCCTGCCATCGGTTTCGACATCAATTCCGAACCGGTGCGCCACGATGCGATCGATCGCGCCAAACTGTCCGCAGCGCCAGCCGTCACGGCTCCGGTGCAATTGGTTCAGGAAAATAAAAAACGTGTCGGCTTGTTGCTTTTGCACCCGGCCTATGAGAAGAATTTGTACACTGATACAAACAAGGACACGCTGATGGGTTTTGCAGTGGGTGTGATTAAGGTTGATCACATGGTGGAAATTGCCACCCACGCTGTAGCGAATCCCGAATTGGTTTTTCGCATCGACGATGTGTTGATGCCTGCTGAGAAGTCGCTTCTTTATCATTCGAACCCATCCGTCAGCCCACCCAAAAATAACTACATTTGGCAAAAAGAAGTCCTTATGGCCGACAGGCCATGGCGGCTGAGCGTTTTTCCAACAGCGCAGTTTTTGGCGCAACGCAGCCATTTGGCCACGCTTTTGGTGGGTGCGGGTGGTTTGGCGCTGTCGGTTTTGCTGCAAATACTGTTGTTGGGGGCGACCGGGAAAACCGCTGTCGTTCAGCGAAAAGTTCGCGAGCAGACCGCTCAGTTGCAGGTCACAAGCAATGCGCTTGAGGACCAAAATGCACAGCTCAACGCACTCTTTACCTTAAGCCCGGATGGGTTCGTCGCCTTTTCGTCAGACGCAAAAGTCAAGTTTGTCAATCCTGCATTTCTTGCCATGACTGGCATCGATCAAAACGACGTTGTTGGCTGGGAAGAGGCCGTCCTGGACGCAGAGTTCAGAAAACGATGCGAATCCAAAGCGACTTTTATCGGCATTGCTTCTTGCTTCCAGGACTTCGGCGCGCCTTTAAAACCGCAGACCTTTGAGTTGATGATTCCTCGCCCCACTGTGCTGCAGATGGTCGGTATCCACAGTCAGTCCTCCAGTGTGTCACGCATTCTTTATTTGCGTGATGTGTCCCATGAGACTGAGGTGGAAAGGATGAAAAGCGAATTCTTGTCCACTGCAGCGCACGAGTTGAGAACGCCCATGGCCAGCATCTATGGTTTTGCCGAAGTGTTGATGACACAGGAGGTCGATGATTCGAGTAAACAGGAGATACTTGGCATTATTTACCGGCAGTCTGGGCTGATGTCCTCCATCCTCAATGAGCTGCTGGATCTGGCCCGCATCGAAGCGCGCCGTGGCAAGGATTTCATATTTGAAAGCGTGTCGGTGCAAGACCTTGTTGCAGAAGTGGTGCATGAGTTCAAACTGCCCCAAGGGCGATCAGCGCCAACACTGATGGCATCTGGCACACCACTGACTGTCCAAGCCGATCACAAGAAGGCGCAACAGGCGATTCTGAACATTTTGTCCAATGCCTACAAATACTCGCCAGCAGGTGGTGATGTACACATTGAACTGATCGAGTCGTTGCAAACTGGTGCCATTCCTCCAAGGGTCGGCATTCGCATCAGCGACCACGGCATTGGCATGACACAAGAGCAACAGGGGCGCGTGTTTGAACGCTTTTACCGTGCCGACGCATCAGGAAAGATTTTAGGAACCGGCCTGGGCATGAGCATCGTTCATGAAATCGTCGAGCGTCATGGCGGTACGGTGGAGCTGAGTAGCGAATACGGCGTTGGTACGACGGTGACGGTGTGGCTACTCGCAGGAAGAGTTGTCCCAACTGACGTTGATCAACATCCAGTGTGAATGGGCAACGCGCCAAATGTCGTCATTCCCGCGAAGGCGGGAATCCAGTGCATTTTGGTTTGCCAGGGTACAAAGGCAGTCTGGATTCCCGCCTTCGCGGGAATGACGGAACTGGCTGTAGAACAAATTCACCCTGGGAGGAACAACACCCCCAGACGAGTCGCTTGTAGCTCAATCGGGTGCGTAGCGCTCTCACCCAAAGGGTGAACTCCATCGAAGTCACA
>CAIXMC010000267.1 GCA_903920405.1 uncultured beta proteobacterium | reverse complement strand
GGCCAACTACTACCAACGTTCCACCGGCGAGGTCGCACTCGCAGCCCTGCCACCCCAATTGCGCAACTTGACCACCTTACAGCTCTCACGCCGTTTGGGAAAACATGCCACCGACAGTGCTGACGTTCAATCTTCCAGCACGCCAAACGCTACTGATTTAATAGCTCTCACCGTAGAGCAGACAAGGGCTATAGGGCAATTTCATGCCCACGATGGGCCATGTTTACTGTTTGGTGCAACGGGCAGTGGCAAGACCGAAGTGTTCATGCGATGTACATCAGACCTGTTGGCAGGATCTGATCAAGCACAGGCCTTGGTGATGGTGCCCGAAATCAACCTCACACCTCAACTTGAAGAGCGTTTCAAGGATCGATTTTGCTCCCACTATGGTCAGAGTGCGGTGGTGTCCATGCACAGCGGCATGACCCCGGCGCAGCGTCTGAAAAGTTGGCTGGCAGCGCACAGTGGCACGGCCCGCATTGTGCTGGGAACGCGCATGGCAGTGTTTGCGGCCATGCCACACCTTAAACTGATCATCGTCGATGAAGAGCATGACCCTAGCTACAAAAGTCACGAGGGTGCCCGTTATTCTGCGCGTGACCTGGCCATTTACCGTGGCCGTCTGGAGGGTGCCCGTGTGTTGCTGGGCTCGGCTACCCCGTCACTGGAAAGCTGGTATCACAGTCGTCCAGCCGCTGAAGGTGGACGCTACCTGCGTATTGAAATGCCCAGCCGTGTGGGTGCGACGTTATCCGCGCAGGGGGGATTACCTTTGGTGCGACGGGTTGATATGAACCACCAACCCAAAGCCTGTGTCATTTCGCCGCCACTGTTGCAAGCCATCACCGAACGCATTGCCCGCAGCGAACAAAGCATGGTGTTTTTGAACCGGCGTGGCTACGCACCTGTATTGCAATGCACCGACTGCGACTGGAAAAGCGAATGCCCCCATTGCAGCGCCTACCGCGTGTTTCACAAAATTGACCGCACCCTGCGCTGTCACCACTGCGGCTTTACCGAGCGTGTGCCGCGAACCTGCCCCACATGTGGCAACCTTGACATTGCGACTGTCGGGCGGGGTACCGAGCGTTTGGAAGAACACTTGGAACAACTGCTGTCGGAGGTTAAACGCCCTGACGGCAACCCTGTTTGCATGGTCCGCATTGATGCCGACACTACAAAACTCAAAGGGTCTTTGGAATCGCAACTGGAACGGGTGCATTCAGGTGAAGTGGATGTGCTGGTGGGAACGCAGATGATTGCCAAGGGCCATGACTTTCGCCGCATCACACTCGTGGCAGCCATTAACCCCGACAGTGCTCTTTTTTCCAGCGATTTTCGTGCGCCAGAGCGCCTTTTTAGCTTATTGATGCAGGCCGCAGGCCGTGCCGGGCGAGATGCCAGCAACACCTACCGTAGTGAAATGTGGGTGCAAACCTTTCACCCTACGCATCCTCTGTTTGAATCCCTCAAGCGCCACGACTACCCTGCATTTGCCAAGTCCCAACTTGTTGAACGTCAGACAGCCGGGATGCCACCTTTTAGCTTTCAGGCACTGGTACGCGCCGAGGCCCGCACACAGGAAACAGCCCAGGCTTTTTTGAATGCCGCCAGCCAGGCCAGTGCCCAGATGCCCAACGCAGCGCTATTGCTGAAGCACATCACGCTGTATTCAGCAGTA
This sequence comes from uncultured beta proteobacterium, assembly GCA_903920405.1. GTDB lineage: Bacteria > Pseudomonadota > Gammaproteobacteria > Burkholderiales > Burkholderiaceae_C > Rhodoferax. The sequence continues at coordinate 7,234 of CAIXMC010000267.1, read as the reverse complement.
CCCATGAGCATCCAGCGCATTGCCAACATCGAGCGTGCCCAAATGCTCATCGAGAGCCATTCGCGCACGGCATTGCAACGTTTTTTAAACACCTGGCAAACCGTGCTGCGCACCACGCGCTCAGAGCCTCAGTGCAAGGGGTTGATTCGCTGGGCAGTAGATGTGGATCCGTTGTTGATTTAATTGATTATTGACCATATCCTTAGGTAGATTTACTCGCCTATTTTACTATTAAAAATATAGCTAACTACGCAAGCAGGACGGGCGCTAGAGGCCGATTTGTTATACCAAAAAACTCACTCCAGTTCGCGCAGCTTGACCGGTGAATATCGCCACATCACTTTGTGCCCATCGCTCATTGGCCGATGTCTTCATCAGTCGATCTCCGACGGTTTTCCCTCGCGCTGGATGATCTCGGCCTCAAGCATGCCCGGCAAGATAACCCTACGACAGGCTTTTTCTATCACTGTGACGAGTCGTTGCTGTTGGAAGGGTTTGAGTACGTAGCCCTTGGCGCCAGCTTTCAATGCGTCAAGCACCATTCTTTCCTGACCATGTGAAGTCACCATGATAATGTTCGCATACGGGAACTCCCGCTTGATGTTGCGAGTGGCTTCAATGCCATCCATCACCGGCATCGTGATGTCCATGGTCACTAAATCAGGTTGACACTCCCGGTAGCTTGCGATCGCTTCCAAACCGTTTTCAGCGGTCTTGACGACCAGGTAGCCCAGCATTTCCATCATCATGCAAATTTTCCGGGTGATGATGGGAGAGTCGTCAACAACCATGACTTTAAGTGCGTGTATTTTCATGACGGGCTTACCTCGTGCAATCAGGTCTTTATCGGGAAGACTTCCGGGAAACCGACGAGACTGATATTCAAACGTCCGTACATCGAATTGAGGCAATGTCTGGAAAATACGGCATGGTTCATTTCTGGAAACACGTTGTCTGGGTCAAGAATGACGGGAGGTGTCAGGGAGATTCCCTGGCTATCCAAATGCCCAAAGTCTAACGTACAGTGTCCAAGAATGGTATTGACCAGTTCCCCGATCGCTGCTTGTCGGTGTCTTTCGACTTCATCTGGGCGATCATGGAACCCCACAGTCATCCACGCATACACGGCGTTGACCAAACTGGTCTGAAAGCTGAAGACGGCCAGCAGGTTGATCATCCCGCCCAAACCGACGATGACAGTCATGTCGAGTAAGGCCGGTGAATCCACTCCGACGGCATCCAGAGCAACATGGGCCATGCCTGTTTCGTGTTCGGTTTCAAAGTAGTCTTGCGTCTTGGTAATCATCGACTGCATCACCAGTTCGAAATCATGGAATGGTTTATCAGTATTCATCATGTAACTATTTGGGTGAAATGGACTACTAGGATAATCCATTGACCAATGGCAAAGTAAATAAAAATTGGGTGCCCTGTCCAATCATTGTTTTGACCACCAGTGTCCCCCCCATTTTTTGGGTCTCGTCCATCATCGCGGCCAGTCCAATGCCTCGTCCTGAGAGTGTGGAGACCGCACTGCTGCTACTGATGTTCTCCTTGAAAATCAACTGAGCGATGTTATCGTCAGTCACCAAGTGAACGGCATCAGCCCCATAGAGGCCGGCCTCGACTGCCCGTTGTCGTAACGACTTTAAATCAATTCCATCGCCATCATCGGCGATGGTAAGTTCGATGGCGTTGTGACCTAGGTCGATGCGGCAAGTGATTTTTCCGATTTCATCTTTTCCATCTGACCAGCGACTCTCTGGAGTTCCCAAACCATGTACAACGGCGTTGCGAAAAACATGCCCGAGGGCATGTAGAAATTTTTGGTACGGCTGCGGATCGATCCAGACATCGTCTCCTCCTACGACCTCAATGGGTGCCACTTTCTTGTCCATGCGTGTAGCGATTTGTTGCACCAGGCTGTCGAAGTCGGCAAGCACTTTTTTGAGATTGACACGGCGCAAGTGAAGCATCTCATTGAGAAAAGTGCGCGTTTCACTTGACGCAGCATCAATGGTGTCCCCTTGCAGCAAGCGAGTTGCCATCTGTTCGAGTTGCCATGCCTGATCGCTGGACAGTGTGATGCTTTTTCTGTTTTCCAGAAACGCCTGCCCCAGTGCGCTGGCCAGAATGGCCATGTCCTGCTCGAATGAATTTTGTAGTTCCTGTGCCGACACCGATGCTTCAAGTTTTTGCAGCGACAACGTGTCGCCCAGCGCCACCAAATCTGACAGGCGGGTTTCTATCTCATGCAGCACCTGGGGGGTATGGAGAAAGCTGAACTGGTTCAGCATCCCTTTGTGGGTGTGTATTTCGCGGTAAAGCGCACGGGCAATGGATTGAGGGGAGCTTGTTTTCTGAAGCCAGCACGGCAAACTGTTGGCTGTGAACTCACAAAAGGCATCGATGGCTTCAAAGAAGTTGCGGGTGTCACTGACCGCCATGACGATCAATTCAAGACGACGCCGCTCGCTTTGCAGCAGCAAAGCCAACCGTCGCTCCTCGGTGATATCGGTCAGCACTACCATCAATTCCTTATTTTCCAGGATTTTGTATTCGGCTTTCAGCAAGAGGTCATCGCGCACTATTTCTGCGGGAAGCAGGCTCAGCATGCTGTCCTGTATGGCGGGTTCTGACTCGGCCAATACGGCGGTAACGATCTCGCCAAAGAAATCTGCCTTGTCTGCGTTTTCGCTTAACACCAGCGCCGCGTTGCCTCCCGTCGGGTCGCGACCCAGCATGGTTGCACAGGCACGGCTGGTTTCAGTGCCGATCATCAGGTTGTTGCCAAACGACAGAAAACCTTGCCCCGAGTTATTGAGCAGGTTGCTCACCCGTTGTCGCCCCAATACCGCTGCTTTTTCTGAGAGTATGAGCTTGGCCTGGGTCATCTGGATCACCTTGAGTGCAGCCTCTTTGGCCTCCAGCAGTTCTTTCATGCTGACCATCTGTGTCTTGATCAGGGTCAGTAATTTATTGAAGTTGACCGCTACCAGGCCCAGCTCATCTTTGCCCCCAATATCAATGCGCGTGTTCCAGGTGGTTTCGTTCTCCATCATGTCGAGCTGTTTGGCAAATCGATGCAGGCGACGAACCAGCATGAAATGCAGCGCAAGCCCCAGCAGCGTGGCCATGATCAGGGCAGTCCACCCCAACTGCTGGCGAACTTGCTGATAGAGCAATATGCCCTGTCGGTGTACCAACCGTGGCATATCCAGCGCAATAAGCGCCACGTTGTGCTTGAGAATATCTCGCACGGGGTAATAAATGTTGTATGTATCTGAATCAAGGGATGTCCAGAACTCACCGCTCCCGATCGATCCAGGTGACAGGAAGTTAGGCCACGCGGTCAGACCTGCAGGCATGTCTGTCTTGGTACTCAAATTAAAGGGCAATTTGGTTTGTTCGCGCAGTTTTAAAACATGTGCAGAGTCGATCAAGCGTCCCAACACCACCGTGCCGACAACCTCATCGAGCGAATCCGTATGGACGATGCCTGCCCAGCAGATCTGCATGAGGTGAGCATCGGCTTTGATGATGCCGCATTGCGCAAGATGTGAATTTTTTTTAATGAACTCAAAATAGGGTGCATTCCGTGAGGTGGATATATCAAGATACACGCCCTCTATTCTGATTGCGCTTGATATCAACAAGTTGCCATTTTTGTCAAAGATCATGCTGATGGCGATGTTGGCCGGTGCCAGGCTGGCCTCGCCAATGTTGTCCTGCGCCCAATTGGCATCTGGCTTTTGGACATAGCGGTACATCCCGTTCCAGACCGCCCAGTCCGTCGTCAGACTTTTCAAACTGAGGGCGCTTGCCTCGAAGCTTTGTTCAATCCTGCCCATGTTGTCAACGACATCACCTCTTTCGATGGCGTCATAGCTTTCACTCATACTCCTCTGGAGTAATACCAGGCTCACGCTGGCCATCAAACCAAAACAGAGAATAAAGGCGAGAATAATTTTTAGACGAATACCCATGGCGGACACTTTCTCAATTGGCTGCGGGATAGTTATGCAAGCGGCACACTTTGACCATTCTGGCCGGTGAATATCACCCCAGTTTGCATATCTACAGAAAATGTCCCTGCTCCAAAGTCCCGGCGCAATCGCACAGTCAGTTTGCCAAATGACAGTTCAACCGAACCCTCTACGCCAGCGGTGGCCTGGAGTTTGGCGGTCAGTGGCAAAGCCAATTCCTTTTTAAGTTCGACTTCTTCAACCAGCAACTGACCCCATACCTGCATCACATGTTGACGAGAGGCCTTGACACGACCCAACATGCCCTTGGGGTCACCCGTCGATGTTAATTGTTTGATGAGTTTATTGAGATTGGCTTCGTTGGTTTTTTCCTCCGCAATGCGACGCTGCAGGGCAGCATACTTGGCATCCAGATCGGTGTTATCGCCCAGAACAATGTGTGTAGTGCCAGACTTGGCAGACCCCAGCCAGGGCACTTGAAGCAGCATGGCAGCGGTTGCCACACCCCCCACCAGGCGAGCGCGCGCTGACGCATTGGCACCGATGATGATGTGGTTTAAAGAATGCATGATGCAATCAATCACCATGTGGTCGATGGCAATCACCGTGCCGGCTGTGATCAGGGAACTTTCGGCAAAACGTGCATGAACCGAGTTGGCAGCATGCAGTTTGGCGTGAGCAATCACCCCGCCTGCAATCAAAATGTTGCCCCCTGCCTGAAGATGTCCGCCATCGACCAGGCCATCTACCACAATGTCACCACTGGCCTGAACTTTCATGCCTTGAACCACTTCACCCAAGACGTGGACGGTGCCATCAAAATGAATGTTGCCAGTAGCCATGTTGACTTCCTTAAGAAGCAACACAGGCTCAACCATCACGCCACCCTTCACACGAACAGGTTGCCCGCTCACGGCAGCCAACAACAGATTGGGGTCATCGCTTGAGATATGGGTACCGTTTAGCGGTGTGGCAAAAACGGCATCTTGCCCCGCCATAGCTGGTAAAACTTTACCTTTGACAGTTTGACCGTTGATACCGGGTGTAGGTGGAATGCGGCGCATCAGCGCATCACCTGGGTGAACAACAGCAATGACACCGTGTTCACGGTAGTCAATCAAACCGTGAGAGTCAAGTTGAGGCTGTCGGTCAACCGTTTGTTCAATCAGTGATTGCAAAACAGCAGAACTGCCACGCTGGGGCAGAACGGCGCATGCCACTTCACAATCGGTGCAACTTTCCTGTTGGCAAACTCGTTCTATGGCATCGGCATCAATTCCACACGTCACACCGGCCTTGTTCAGTGCAGCCATGACATCCGGCACAGATGCAGCCTTGCCACCACGTGCAGGGGTGATGTCGAGTGTGGCGGCCATGTCGTCAGGCCTGACAGACACTGCAATCGTGGCATCAATACGCTGTGCAACCACAAGTTCAAACACACCTTGCTGAATATTGCACATTTCAGCGGCTTTGTTGATGGCCACTTCGTCAAGCACACAATCACCGTACCCTTGACTCACCAGCAAAGAACGCAAAGCATCGCCAGAGATATCAGGCCGATTGAGCACGGGATGCGCCATCAGGAATACCTTATCGTTTGTGACTTTGTATGAAATGCCCTCTAAATTCATATTCTGAGTATCCATCATCTCTCTTCGTTGCCCATATTGTGGAATTATTGCTGACCCTATGAGATATTAGCCCCCCGCTTGGTTAATATGCCAGTCTTCTTGCGTCTATGGCACACACCCAGAGACTCTACAGTATCGCAGGCCATGCGCAGTCACTACCAAGCCATCAGGGTGCGACCACATCCCAAGAATTTTGAGTCCACCTCAACACAGCCTTTGCTAAACTCAAAACCATACCCCCTCTGAAAACCAGAAAGATGGTGTCATGACCGATTCACTGCACATTGTTTGCCCTCACTGCCATACCACCCTTCCAACGCTTGTCTTGTTTGTGAATGGCAGCGAAATTGCACGCCAGACGGGTGCCACGTCCATGACTGACATGGTGCGATGGACACCATCCATCACATTTTCAAGAGGGGGCAGCTTCCATTTCTTCATACTGTGCCTGTTTTAACGGGCTATTTTTTTAAAAGCAATTCATGAATTCAAACGTGTCAGAACCCAGCATCGGCCATTTTCGTTTATGTGCAGGCAGATCACCTGTGGCTTGTGTCGATATTGGCGGCACCAAAGTGGCAGTCACTCTTGTAGATGATCAAGGTATGCGTGCCAAGGTCATTGAACCGACAGCGACCACGGGTGACAACAATGCTTTGGCACGGCAAATCATCACCTTGATTGGACAAAGTTGTGCATCAGCAGGTATGGCACTCCATGCCATTGCGCGAGTGGGTGTGGCCTCTTGTGGTCCATTTGTTTTGCAGAATGGACGTGTTGAACTCGCCGCCCCCAATCTGTGTGGCGGTTTGGCGGGCACTGCGCGTGGTTTGCCCAACCACTGGAAAACTGCTCCGTTGGAGGCTCCTTTGCGTGAAATTTTTGGTCATGTGCGGGTAGAAAACGATGGCATTGGTGCTCTTGAAGCCGAACGTCGTTGGGGTGCTTTACAGGAGGATGGCATTCCGTTGTCCCACTGCGCTTATGTGACGTGGAGCACCGGCATTGGCACAGGGTTGTGCGTGGATGGTCGTGTGTTGCGTGGCAAAAATGGCAACGCCGGTCATGCAGGGCATATTTTTGTCAGCCATCATTCCGATACCCTGTGCGGCTGTGGCAATGTAGGTGATGTGGAAAGCCTGGTGGCCGGCATCGCGATTGCAAGGCGTTTTGCACACCTGGGTTATGCTGATGCTGCTTCACTATTTGTAGCTGCTTACGCAGGTGACACAAGGGCTACAGCCATTATTGATGAGTTGTGCGAGGTCATGGGGCGAATGCTTTATAACCTGATTGTCACGCTTGATTTACAGCGCATCAGCATCGGGGGCAGTGTCTATTGGCATCACCGCGACTACCTTCTGCCACGCTTGCGCGCCGTCATTCGGGGCAAGCTGCCCGCACTGACCGACGGTTGCGAGCTGGTCAGTGCGGGTTTGGGTGAGCGCGTGGGTGATTTTGGCGCGCTGGCGCTTGTGGCCTGACCTAATACGTTTAACTGTCATGGCATCCTGGCCACCCCGAATGATGAAAGAATTTTTTACCCATAAAAAGTGCCTGTAGCCCTTATGGGATAAGGATACATTGCTATTGTTTTCTTTGTTCTTTCACGTT
>CAIXMC010000266.1 GCA_903920405.1 uncultured beta proteobacterium | reverse complement strand
CAACAGCGTGGTCAATGCGAACAAACCGGAGTCCGATCAATTGGTCAGTCTTGGGTTAGGAATGCGCTACGCCACAGGTGCTTATGGTCTGAATCTGGACTGGGGGCGTGTGGTGAAGGGAAGTGTGTTGCCTTACACACAGGGATCGTCTATTCCCCAAGATGGTGACCAGAAAATCCATTTGAACTTAAATGCCCGGTTTTGAATGGGTCGCATCAAAGACGGAAATAGCCAGCGACTCATGAATATCAAAATAAAGAAACACAAACATGACTGACACGATCCCTCACCATTTTGAAGCCCCACAGAAGATGCACAGTTATTTAACATCGCCTTTGCCGCACCTGGGTGCCTGGACACACTATTTTGTGAATGCAGAGATTCCCGTGCTGGCCTGCACTGCACAGGCGCTAGAGGAGTTGCGCGAAAAAGAAGACGATGTGGATGCCAACATGCTCACCCCCGTCATTCAGGCTGATCCTTTGATGTCGCTCAAACTGATTCGTCTGGTTGCCACTTTAAGAACGCCGGGAGTTAGCACGGAGACAGAATCCATCACCAGCTCTTTGGTGTTGATGGGTATAGCGCCATTTTTCAGGCATTTCCAGGCACAAATGACGCTGGAAAACTGGCTGTCTGACCAGCCCCGTGCTTTGCAAGGGCTGCAAAAACTCTTGACGCGATCAGAGCGGGCGGGGCAATTTGCCTTGGGCTTTGCCATCCATCGGGGCGACACCGATGCCACCATCATCCACCAGGCAGCTTTTTTGCATGATTTTGCCGAGATGCTGATGTGGATACACGCACCCACATTAGCGGTGGACATCCAGGATGCCCAGGATGCCGATTCAACGCTTCGCTCCAACACCATTCAGCGCGAAATTCTAGGTATTGAAATCAATGATTTGCGCCAGGCATTGATGAGGTTGTGGCATTTTCCTGAACTGTTGGTCAATATCAGTGACGACCGTCATGCCGAGCGCGCCAACGTGAAATGCGTGGTGTTGGCAGAGAAGCTGGCGCGCCATACAGCACAAGGCTGGAACAATGCTGCACTGCCGGACGATTACGCTGACATTGCGCAGTTGCTCAATGCGTCTTTGCGGGTCGTGCCGTCTTTTTTGCACAAAATTGACCATCCCATTTTGGAAGCCACGCGGTTGGGTATGACGTAAGGATGTGGTCAACAATCAGCGTTTAACTGAAAGTTTTCTACGTTAAAAATTATACAAAATTCGGTTCTAACCCGCTCTGGTATTGCGTAGTGTGCTATGTTTTTTGAAATTATGAGGTAGGGAACTTATTGTGAATCACTTATGACCATCAGCCGTCCTGATGGGTCACTTCCTCTGAAATGAAAATCTGGTGGTGAATCAGATCCGACAGCGAGGGTGTTCTCCTGGCCGTCGGCATGGAGGACAAAATAACGCTACCAATTGCGCCTTCCGGCGCTCCCACACGACACCTGTTTTCATTTGTGGTGTGCTGTTTGCGGTTGGTTAGGATATGGTCAGTAATAAGTTCCCCATTTGGCCGTCAGAGTTGGGAGGCAATGCTAGGCGCAAATCGCGCGGTGTGGCCATGCCACATAAGCGATTTGTAACGACGCAGTGCGCCCAAATCTGACGAGCCAAATGGGGAACTTATTACTGACCACATCCTTATTGAAGGCTTCGGGAATGTCCTTGGCATCAGCCGGATTCATACCCCCTTCGGTGTAGGTGTCGGCATGACCCTTGATCGTAACTTGGCCCGAAAACGCCACCAGCGCCTGCGTCTGGCCGGCATAGTCTTCACGCAGCAAGCGGTCAAAAATCTGTTTGTAAAGTACCGCATGGGCACGCGAACTCGTTACCACCATTGCCTTGGCTGTTCCGCCAATTTTGTGGATGGTCTTGTCAAAGAAATGGTCAAGCATGATCTTGGCCTTGCTCTCGATGGTGTGCGGATGCCGTCCCACATGGCGCATCAGCAGCTTTTTGCCCTTGGCCTCCTCCACTTCATAGCCGGGTTGGGCTTTGGCGTTTTCCAGCAGCTCAAAATAGGTGCCATAGGTGGTATAGCTTTGCAGCACGTCAAAGATAAAGCCTTCTTCAATCGCCTGACGCATGGTGTAGCTGTGAAACGCCTTGTGCTCAACCTGCTTGATGCCCTCGACCGTCAGCACCTCACGCGCCTTGCCAAACACCTCCAGCGTTTTGGTCTTGGGCGTGGCGGTAAAGGCAAAAAATGACAAATGCGGCAGGCGCTGGCGCACCCTCATGATTTGGGCCAGTTCCTCGGCCACAGGGTCTGTCCATTCCTTGTTTTCTTCGTCTATTGCGATGATGGCTTGAAGCGCCTCGGGCGTGGTCAGCACCAGTTTCAGGTCTTTTGAGCCTTCGCCGCTTTGCGAGCTGTGCGCTTCATCGACGATCAGCGCAAACTTCTTTCCCCTGAGCGCCCTGGGGCCGTCAAGGTTGCGCATCCAACTGAATTTTTGTAGCGTACAGACAATGATTTTTGCGCCCCCCGCAAGCGCGGCCACAAGCTGGCGAGTGTTCTTGTCAATCTTTTGCACCAGTCCGGCAGTTTTTTCAAACTGCTGGACCGTTTTCTGAAGCTGTTTGTCAAGCACCCGCCGGTCGGTGATGATGATGACGCTGTCAAAAACAATTCTGTTGTTGTCGTTAAACAGATTGGCCAACTGATGCGCCAGCCAGGCGATGGTGTTGGACTTGCCCGAACCCGCGCTGTGCTGAATCAGGTAGTTGTCCCCGGGGCCATGCGCCTTGACCTCGGCCAGCAGTTCGCGCACACAGTCAAGTTGGTGGTAGCGCGGAAAGATCAGGGATTTGCTGACCTTGCCGGTGACCTCATCGGTCTTTTCTTCCAGATGCAGGTAGTTTTGCAACAAATCCAGCAGGCTGTCAGCGCGCAACACCCCGGGCTTGGCCACACCGTCAATCACCACGTCCTGCCACAAATAGGCTGATGCAAAATGGCCTTCGATGGGCGGGTTTTTCAAGTCGCGGTTGAACGGCAAAAAGCGCGTTTTGCCGTTTTCCAGCCGCGTCGTCATCGAAATGGTCGTGTTATCGACGGCAAAGTGGACAACACAGGCTTTCAGGAAAGGGTCGCTGGCCGCGCGATCCTTGCGGTATTGCTGCTCTGCGTGTTGCCAGGTCTGGCCGGTAAATTCGTTTTTGACCTCCATCGACAGCAAGGGCAGGCCGTTGATCAAAATCACCAGATCAATCGAATCATTGGGCTTGGCCGTGCTGAAATGAAACTGCCGAACCATGGCAAAGCGGTTGGCTTCGTATTTTTCGCGGTGCGCGGGGTTGAAATCGTTATGCGGTTTGAAGGTCACCAGCTCGATCTTGCCAACCCCGGCAAGAGAAAAGCCATTGCGAAGCAGTTCCAGCAGCCCGCGCTTGGGGCGCAGCTTGTTGATTTCAGAGGCAACAGCCGCTGCTTCATGGCCGGCGTATTGCTTTTGCAGCTTGGCCCACGTGGAGGGCTGCGTTTGCGCGATGTAGGCGGCCAGCAGTGTCAGGTCGGCGTGGAGTTCTTTGGAATAGTCGCCCCGCGTGTAGCTGCCGTCCCTGTCGTCAAACCCCACATAGAGGGGACTGGCGCAAAGGGCATCAAAGATGACTTGTTCAAAATCTTTTTCTTGCAGGCTCATGGGGTGTTCTCCAGGCAATTGACAACACGTTCATTCCCTGAATTTGTTATCAAAACAATAGCGCACTATGCAGAGCTGGCGTGCCTTAGCGCCGATTTTGGCTAAATTATTGACGCGCATGATGAGCTGGCAAGTCGCCTATTGAATGGGTTCGACCAGACCACGCACATCGATCTTGCCGGTGACGGCATGGGAAATCAGCGAAGCACGGTATTCGGCGAGGAGGTCGAGTTCTCGGCGGTATTTGGCCATCAGGGTGTCAAGTTTGGCGGTTTCGCGTTCGATGTGGGTAACGACAGCATCTTGGTCGGAACGAGGGGGTAAGGCAACTTTGATATCCCCAACAAACGACCAATTTGCTCGCGGCATTTTTGCACCTTGCGTTGAACCATCGACAAGGTCAATAAAGTCAGGCGTAAGTAACCTGAGTTGAAGATATCGAGGACTAACTTCCTGCGGGTCTGCTCGCAACACCATCAATTCGCCAACGCAAACCCCGTCAAAATCAGGTAGCGCCACCTTGGCCAGGTAGGGTCGCAATCTGCCAAACAAAATATCGTTTGCCTTGAATAGCTTCACGTTGCTGTCGAACTCCGCCGATTCATTGGGGAGGATTCGACCCGTTTTCCCTTCAACATGTTCAAGTGCCAGGTAGGCATGACCATCGGGCATCACAGAGACTTGAGCCGAAATATGCTTCACCCAAAACTTTAACCGTTTCACCGTCCATTCTTCTGGCACATCACCCAACCACTCAACCCCCGATGGTTTCATTTTGGAATGCGGGTCAAGTCCTTTGGTGACTGCGCGGTGAATAACAGCAGCACGCTGCTCCTGTAAGAGCGCCAGCGCTTCCAAATCAGCCAGAATCGCCTTAAGGTCACGCGGTGGCTGGTATTCGTAAAAGTATTTGGTAAAGCTGATTTCAAACCCCACTTTGTCCTTGCTGCGATCCATCCAGGCATCTGGCGCGTAGGGCAGCACCTCGGTAGCAAAGTAGTCGGCGATGTTGGTTTTCAGCGGGATACGTTCTTCGTCACGCAGATCGCTGTCGGTCTGATACCACTCACCCGGATGGGCTTCGGCAGTGGCGCGGTTGAAATAAGTCTCCAGCGGTTTGAGCAACACTTTTTCTGCGGTCTCGTCGGTGGTTCCAAATGCAGCGCGCAGGGCAGTGACAAGCTGGGCAGTGGCCTTGAAAGGCAGCGCATGGTTGATGGCCTGCAAAAACACCCGATCATCGCGGCAGGGGCACAGTGCCATCGCCCCCGTGAGCGCGTTGACAAGGGCAGCCTGTTTTTCTTTGCCCTTGGCCATGTCGTCCCTGGCCTTGTCGCCCACCTTTTTGGTTGCCAGCAGCGCGGTGAAATAGCCCGATTTCTGAAACGCGGTCAGGTGTTCGTCAGTGATGTTAAAACGTAAGCGCAGCGGGCGTTCAACCGTCACGCGGGTGTAGCCAAAGTCTTTCAAATCAAAGACCTGCGCCAGTTTTGGCACCGGCTTGCCCTCGCGATAGAGGCCCACCAATTCGGCGATGGTCGCAGCGGTCAGTTCCACCCGCTTTTTGCCCAGGTTGCGCCGCATCAGGGTGCGAAAGCGTTCCTGATTGCCATTGATCAGCGTGATGGTGCCGCGTCGCCTGGCGGGCTTGTTGTTGCGAACAATCCAGAGGTACGTTGCAATGTTGGTGTTGTAAAACATGTCCTCGGGCAGGGCAACAATGGCATCCAGCCAGTCGTTGGTGATGATCCACTTGCGAATGTCCGACCAGCCCGAGCCGGCATCGCCATTGAAAAGCGGCGAGCCGTTAAAGACAATGCCAATGACGCTGCCGCCTTTGTCCAGCGGGGTCATCTTGCTGATCATGTGCTGCAAAAATAGCAGCGAAGCATCGCCCACGTCGGGCAGTCCCGCACCAAAACGACCGGATGACCCCCGCCCGGCCTCGTCCCTGATAAAGCTCTCAATCTTTTTCCAGTCGGTGCCAAATTCGGGATTGGCCATCATGAAGTTGAATTGCTGGCCAATCAACTTGTCGGCAGACAGTGTGTTGCCCCGCTTGATGCGGCTGCCGTCGTCGCCTTTCATCAGTGCATCGGCCTTGCAAATGGCGTAGGTTTTTTCGCGCAGTTCCTGGCCGTAGATAAAAATATTGGTCGGGTCAAGCCCCCAGGCATCGACCAGGTAGTCCTTGGCCACGGTGATCATGCCGCCGGTGCCACAGGCCGGGTCATAAATGGCAACCAGGGAGCCGGCAGATGTTTTGAGGTCATGTTGAACATCGGCAAAAACCAGTTGCACCAGCAACTGCACCACATCACGCGGCGTGTATTGCTCGCCGGCGGCTGCACCTTCCTTGAATTTTCGGATCAGGTATTCGTAAATCAGCCCCATGTCGTGGTTGCTGACCCGATCCGGGTGCAAATCCAGGTCTTCAGAGGCGAATTCCTGGGTGATGAGGTAGAGCAGGTTTTTGCGTGCCAGCGTCTCGTAGATCGGTGCCAAGCCTTTTTCTTCGCCACCAGAAAAGTTGTAAAGAATCTCCTTGATGTTGTCAGAAAAGCCCTCCAGATAAGCGCCAAAATTTTCTTTGATGTCGGCGGGGTTTTTGAGCAACTCGGTAAAAGAGTAGCGGGAGCGGTTAAAAAACGGCACACCCGCAGCGCTGACCAGCATCTTTTTAAGTACGTCATCGGTGGCCTTGCCCGCATTCTGCGCCTCGGTTGCACGCACTTTGTCGCGCGTTTTTTCAAGCACACAATCCAGGCGGCGTAGCAGCGTAAAAGGCAGTATCACGTCTTCGTTGTCATTTTTCTCATAGTCACCACGCAAGTGGTCAGCTATGCGCCAGATAAATTCGCCGATGTCGGTATGGGAAGGCATGTGTGTGTTTTCTACATTTTGTCTGTGGATAGATTGCAATGTACTGCAAAATTGTGAGTCATCATAAGGCGTAGCATCACGCTGTTTTCACAATTCGGCATGGAAAAATACCATGGCCGCAATGACTTCACCGAAGACTTTTTTCGGCGGATGCTCAATTTTGCACTCCTGGTTTTGAGGACATCTTCAACTTTTGTCTCAAATGCAGGGTCCACTTTCCAACACCGCCGCATACACCCTGTTGGCCAACAGCATACGGTAATACTCGCGCTGATTGGGCGCTTGAATCATCAAAATGGCAAACATATCAAGGTGTGGATCTACAAAAAACGTGGTGCCTGCCAATCCACCCCAAAAATAAGTGCCCTCTGACCCTGGAACAGATGCCCTACCCCGTTGCTTGCGCACTGCAAATCCCAATCCAAACCCATACCCGACAGGCAACAAGGCACGAGAGCCTGTGCCCAACACAGGTAGGTGACCCAAGTGGTCTGCCGTCATGAAATCGACCGTTTGCGAACCTAACAGACGTACACCGCCTAACACACCGCGGTTCAGCAGGCATTGCAAAAATTGTGCGTAATCCATGGCTGTTGAAACAAGCCCGCTGCCGCCCAAAGAAATTCTCGCTTGAAGACGAACGTCCATCAACCGCATGGGCGGGTTACCGTCAGGGTCATGCGCAAAAGGTTCGGCAATTCGATGATGGTGTTTTTCGCCAACTTCAAACGCCGTGTCGAACATGCCCAGGGGTTCAAAAATACGTTCACGTAAAAAGGTGGGCAGGCTTTGGCCAGAGACCACTTCAATCACACGCCCTAACACATCGGTCGCGCGACTGTATTCAAACGCAGTTCCTGGCTCAAAAAGCAGGGGCAGGCCGGCCAGTTGCTGTGTGAACTCTGCCAGGCTGCGTTCTCTGGAATCCAAACGCAGTCGGGTATATTGACGATGCACAGGGGTATTGCCCAAAAATTCATACGTCAATCCTGCTGTGTGGCGCAGCAGATCATGCACTGTGGCACTTTGACGCACGGCCTGCAACTCCTCTCGGCCATCCATGACGGTCAGCACCTGCTGTGCTCCAAACTCTGGCAGGTAACGTGCAACAGGCTCACCCAAAAGCAGCCGACCTTCTTCCATCAACATCATGGCTGCCACAGACACAATGGGTTTGGTCATGGAATAAATCCGAAACAGCGCATCCTTGGGCATGACAGTTCCAGCCGCAGGCAAGAGCAGTCCAATGCTCTCGAACAATGCCAATTGCCCGTGCCGCGCCACCATCACCACAGCACCCGGCAGTCGTTGGCGATCGACCTCGCCTTGCAGCGTATGCACCAAGCCCTGCAACCGTTCTGGGCACAGACCTATGTTGTTGGGGGCAGTCAAATTCATGATTGGGGAGTGGGCAGTGAAGAGTGAAGAGTGAAGAGTGAAGAGTGAAGAGTGAAGAGTGCATTTAACTTTCCACCGTCCACCGTCCACCGTCCACCGTCCACCGTCCACTCCCCACTGCCCACTGCCCACTGCCCACTGCCCACTGCCCACTCCCCACTGCCCACTGCCCACTGCCCACTGCCCACTGCCCACTGCCCACTTCCCACTTCCCACTGCCCACTGCCCACTCTCCACTTCCCACTTCCCACTCTCCACTTCCCACTGGTATTCCCCCCATGCACATCCGTGAACTATTTCAAAAGCCCATTGACCGTCCCATCAATGGTGTGATTAAAGCTGACCAACTCGATGCCGCCAGCATTTGGCAAGAGTTGGAAGAGTATGTGGTCACGAAGCAAATCAGTGACTATCTGCGCAAATTTTTTGATGCCTATTTGGCAGCGATGGATTGCCCACACGACGCGGCCATTACCGATCGCATGGGCGTGTGGGTGTCTGGTTTCTTTGGATCGGGCAAATCGCACTTCATCAAAATTTTGTCCTATTTGCTTGAAAACATTCAGGCTCATCATCCCCAGACCGATGAAACTCGCCATGCCGTCCAGTTTTTTGACCTGTACGATTCAAAAATGCAATTCTGTGCGAGTAGTTTTCGCAAAATTCGGTTTCGGCATGTTTAATCAGGTTGCCAAGCAACTGAAAAATCGTATTTTTGAGTT
>CAIXMC010000265.1 GCA_903920405.1 uncultured beta proteobacterium | reverse complement strand
TTTGGCGAACTCGCCAGCCATGTGATTGGCTACATCGGCCGCATCAATCCCATAGAAAAAGATGTACTTGAAGAGTCAGATAACGCTGTTAACTACCGTGGCACCGACTACATTGGAAAACTCGGCGTTGAACAAAGTTTTGAGACAGCCTTGCACGGTATTACTGGCATTGATGCCATGGAAACCTCCGCCGGTGGACATGCTACCCGACGGCTGACCAGCCAAAGTGCCACACCCGGAGACACCGTTCAACTTTCCATTGATATCAAACTGCAAAAGCTCATTGAAGACCTGTATGGCAACCGTCGCGGTGCACTCGTCGCACTGGACCCCAAATCAGGTGAAGTTCTGGCGTTCGTTAGCAAACCCACATTTGACCCCAACCTGTTTGTGGAAGGCATAGATCAGGAAAACTGGCAGTTGCTCAACGAATCCATCGACAAACCCCTGCTCAACCGCGCCCTGCGTGGCACCTATCCGCCGGGTTCCACTTACAAGCCCTTTATGGCCTTGGCTGCCCTGAGTACGGGCACACGTTCCGCAACGACGTTAATCAACGATCCTGGCTATTACATGTTTGGCGGCCACCGTTTTGGCAGCCCTGAAAACGAACGCGGCGGCATCATGGACATGCGACGCGCTATTGTGGAGTCCAGCAATGCCTATTTTTATTCACTGGCCAATGAACTTGGTGTCGATGTTATGCACAACTTCATGAAGCCGCTGGGTTTTGGGCAAATCACCGGTATTGACATTCACGGCGAAGTGCGTGGCTTGTTGCCCAGCCAGCAATGGAAACGCAACTACTACAAACGTCCCGAACAACAAAAATGGTATGCTGGCGAAACCATCTCGCTGGGCATTGGACAGGGCTACAACAGTTTCACTATGCTACAGCTTGCCCAAGCCACAGCCACGCTGGCCAACAACGGTATCAAACACACACCCCGGCTGGTCTTGACCACCCAAAATGCAAGTACCCATGTCAGCACTGCATTGCCAGTCTCTGCGCCACAAGACCTTAGATTAAAACCTGAGCACATTAACATGGTTCGCCGCGCTATGGTAGGCGTGACACAAGAGGGAACATCTTCGCGTGTATTTGCAGGTGCAGGCTACTTGAGCGGTGGAAAAACTGGCACTGCGCAGGCCGTATCCTTGGGAAAAAACGAACGCTATAACGCTGCCAAAATGGCAGAACGCCAACGCGATCATGCGCTCTACATCGCTTTTGCGCCGGCTGATGACCCCCAAATTGCGGTGGCCGTCATTGTGGAAAACGCAGGTTTTGGATCGGCCTCTGCCGCACCGATTGCCAGGCGCGTCTTTGATTATTGGTTATTGGGCCAATACCCCAGTGAGCAAGATATGGTGGCTGTCAGTACAGGCCAAGCGACCGCACCCATTGGTCACCCACGCAAAGTCACCGATATCCCCTAGCAGCCTGTCGGACTTAAACAAGGCATTTGCGAATTTTGTAGGGACGAGATGGCCAAATGGTACGATAGTCGGGCAACTTTTTTTGAGATAGACTTTTATGAGCAAATTTCGCATCATCGACAACAGTGCGGTATTTAACGAAATACCTAATGAAGAGGAGTGCCTTCCGGATGGCCATCTGGCACGGTTCATATTGGCTGCAGTCCAGCAAATGGATCTTAGTGCTTTCGAAGATGCATACGTTGGCTCAGGTAGTAAACCCTATTCGCCTTCAATAGACTTTATTGGAAACCTATTCTTGTATTTTGCTAACTTGTTGATTTTTTAGAAATCGAAGGAAGGTTTCCAATAAAGTCTAATGTTCTTGTCTCTGTTTATCTACGGTTACATCACCGGGATATTTTCCAGTCGCAAGATCGAAGCAGCTACGCACGACTCAATCGCATTTCGATTTCTTGCGGGTAACACACACCCCGACCACAGTTCTTTGGCCG
>CAIXMC010000264.1 GCA_903920405.1 uncultured beta proteobacterium | reverse complement strand
CGTGTAGAAGCTGCCTTGACCTTCCGCCTCATTGTCTTGGGTCAGCAATGGCAGACCCAGCAGTTGCAGCGCATCAGTGTATTTTTCGACAAACAGGCCAAAACTGGTCCAGTTCCAAGTTTCATCGTCGATCTTCACATCGTCCCGCATGACATATTTGCGCAAGTGCGTTTGCACCGTTTCCAGCAGTTCAGTGGGTAATAGGAGATAAACCTTTTCTTCGGCCCGCAGTACGCGGAATAAGGCAATGGCGCGGCCCTTGGGGGTGCAGAGTGCGCCTAAGGTGGTTTGGCCCGGTGGCAAACCTAAAATATCGCAAGTGGTTTGGCCTTGCAGGAGTTTGGCAGCGTCTTTGCCGCTGATGGCTAAGATTCCCATTTCTGGGAGGGATGAATACCAGTTTTCGTTGCTCATGACTTTGGGAAATGCGCTCCTGTGTATAGTGTTTAACTGATGTTATGCAGCAGTCTAGTATTGGAGCGTCAAAGCTTGCTTTGACATGAGTTTGAATAAGCAAAGCTTGCTTCATTTGTCAAAGCAAGCATTGACGCTCCGATTTTACATCCTTGCATAATATCAGTTGTTTAATAGCAAATGTGGGAGGGGTTTTACCACCCGCTTTTTTGTTGGCAACCGCTCCCACGGTTAATGCTGTGGGTATATTCTACCTTAGTCTGATTATTGACTATATTTTTGTTGCTGCAAAGCGGCGATGCGTTCTTCAAGTGGCGGGTGGCTCATGAACAGTCGGCTAAAACCTCCGCCAATGATGCCGAAAGCCGCCATGCCGCCCGGCAAGGCTTCGGGGTCATGGGCGCGTTGCAAAGCGCGGAGGGCATCAATCATCTTCTGCCGGCCCGCCAGATTCGCACCGCCTGCGTCGGCGTGGAATTCGCGGTAGCGGGAGAACCACATGACGATTACGCTGGCGAGGATTGAGAACACGACTTGCGCCACCATTTGGGTGATGAAAAAGCCCGGACCAAAGCCCCGCTCATTGCGCAACAGCACGCGATCCACAAAAAAGCCGGCGATTCTGGCTAAGAAGATGACGAAAGTATTGACCACGCCCTGCAACAGCCCCATGGTGACCATGTCACCATTGGCGACGTGGGAGATTTCATGGCCTAGCACAGCCTCCACTTCGTCGGCATCCATCTGTTGCAGTAAGCCCGTACTGACCGCCACCAAGGCACTGTTTCTGTTGAAGCCAGTGGCGAAAGCATTGGGGGACGGCGAATTGAAAATGCCGACTTCCGGCATGCCAATGCCGGCACTGCGGGCCAGCCTCTGGACGCAATTCACCAGCCATTGTTCGGTGGGGTCGGAAGGGCGTTCAATGACATGAACCCCCATTGAACTCTTGGCCATCCACTTGGACATCAGCAAGGAAATGAACGAGCCGGACATGCCGATGACGGCGGACATGAGCAGTAGTTGATCCAGATTCAAGTTGACGCCATTTTGTTGGAACACATCGTCAACGCCGAGAAATTTGAAGATAATGCTGATTAACAGCAGTACGGCGACATTAGTGAGTAGGAACAGTAATATTCTCATGTTTGGTTTTCCAAAGGTAGTGGTACAGGTGTTAACATAATTGGCGACTTAGACG
>CAIXMC010000263.1 GCA_903920405.1 uncultured beta proteobacterium | reverse complement strand
TACGCCAGCGAGCGCAAACCCGGCCCCATCACGATGCACTACGGACTCACTCGCTTTGCTCTCATCGCTGCCGGATGGCATGCCGCCATGGCTGTAAAAAATGTGTGCATACCTTAGCTCCCGCTGGGTGAGGGTTGTCCCCAGTCCACCAAACGAACAAAATCCCCCCGCGTTTCACCGTCTTTTTGATACTGCACCGGCACGCCGCCGACCAGCAGCTTGTGAAAACAATGGTTAGCTGATAGCAATGCAGGAATCCCCAAATCCAGCACCTGGCGAAGGGCATCATCACGCGCAGACATGGAAATGTTGGGGTTGAGGCGATGTATGGCCTCGCGCAGGCGGGCGGTCAAAATCACTTGCCGGTAATCGCTGCGCTCCGGCGTTGGGCCATCATGGGCAATGTCCGGGCCATACCGGTGCGTGTAGCCAACGTCCTGCAACCAGGTCAGGGTTTCTTGTTCGAGTTGATCTTCGGTCATGGTTGCACCTCCCAGTGCTTGCAATGGAATCAAACCTTGCTGGGTTGAGTTGTTCAAGTGGCATCAGTGGCGATTGGCATGAAAGTTAGGTTAAACTGCCGGCCAAGTGGATTGGGGGGTTCCTGGTCGGCGTTATAGCCTCGGTGGGTTCATCGGGGCTTTTCGCTTTTTGGGGTGGGTTCGGTACTCGGCACCGATGGTTTCTCCAGCGGTGAAGCTTCTGCCACCTCGAAAAGCGCATATTGGGTGCCCTGTCCTGCTGTCATGGCAACGCACCCTCTATTTCCTTGAGTGCATCTGGCAACCGCAACTGGCCAGAGATTAGGCGAGGGAGCAAGGTGTCGCGCAGGGTGGAGAGGGTTTGGGCTTGTTCGTGATTTGAGAGAACAATTTCGAGTATTGAACTGAGAATGCTATTAAATCTAAACTGCACTTGCGAAGTTGGAATTACAGCCGAATAATTCAATAATGCTGAACCACTGACATTAGCCTGAGCGCTTCCGTGCGACTGTCCCTCAGCAAATACTTTGAAGTCTGAATTGCGAACCAAGCAATAAACAAACCCCAAATCATTTAGTCCGTTTTTTGTGGCTATGCGGCCAACCCGTTGGTTCATGTAGGCAGGTGGATCAATCGTAGTAACAAGCCCCGTCTCACCCACATATCCGGTCATCCCGACCAGCAAATCACCACGTTTTAGTTGAAATCGATCAAGCCCCAAAGTCGAGGCAATAGCCACATGGGAGCATCCAGTGAAGTCAATGAATCCGGGTTTTACATCCCCAATTTTGACAACTGGATGCCCTGAATAAACCCAGTCTTTGCTCTTAAATGCATAGCCATTTTGGAATATTGCCACATCAGCCAGTTTCCCTACCCGCCACCCCCTTGGCACCAAACCCAGTTCCGATTCCTCAAAGCTATCAGGAAACAAAGCCGCCATAGCCTCATCCATGCCAACGGGCAAGCGGCCTTCCATCTTCGCACGCACGGGGTCAAAATCAACAAACCATGACTTGAACAGCGCCTGGGCAATAGCTTCCAGCGTGGCATTGGTTTCGCGCAGCAGGGTGATGCGGTCTGTTAACGCTTCAGAAATGCCCGAAATCCACTTGACTTCTACATCCGTCGGCAGCGGTACGGGTAGCTTTCGTATGTCTTTCAGATTCAGCGTTTTCTGAACCGTTGTGTTCAAAACTGCATCAATGAGGTGTCGCCCTGCTGTACTTTCCAGCACCGTTTTCAAGTATGTGCGAAGGCTGGTATCTCGCAATCGGATAACCGCAATGGCCCGTGCAGGATTCCAGCCGGCCATTTCTGGTGTAGCCACGACGCATTCGCCTGGATTACCTACAAGTGTGATTAGCAACTCATTGCCAACCAATTTTGTGCGCCTATGCTCTTCATCTGTCGCTATGGAAATGCAATAGCTCGGTCGGATCGCTTCACCGCCCTTTATGTCGCCGACTTTTAGCAACGGTGTGCCACCCGGTGTATCCGGGCCAGGGTACATGACACCGACTGCAATGCTCTTGCTATCCCTCAATAGAGATTCAAGTGGTACTATGACCCAGTCATGTGGCAACTGGCCGCCAGCATGTTCCCATAGCTTTCTCAACTCAAAACTCATACCCCACCCCTCCCATCATCAGCCGAATCATCCTGCCTGATCACTTCCCAGCGCCCGGCCTTGGTGGGCCCGACATGGCGAATGCGGCCAGCCGCCTTGAGTTGGTTCAGGTGATATTTCACACCGTCTGGTGTTAGTCCGGTTTGCACTGCAAGACGCCTTCGGGTTGTGTCAGGTTGGCTTGTCAGCAACGCAAGAATCGTGTCTGACATTCTTCCTGGAGTGGTTTCTTGGGTACTGTCGTCAGTTTCTGGGTGGTTTTCACCCAAGAACGAAGGCCGCGCAAAACTGGCGATAAACAACC
>CAIXMC010000262.1 GCA_903920405.1 uncultured beta proteobacterium | reverse complement strand
TCACAAATATAGGCAATTGATTTGGCACTTTATTTTGGAAAAACTGGAAGGCCTCATAGGGAGAATTTTCATTTTTCATGGAAAAGAGTGCCAAACCCAATTCCATGCGGATCAGGAAGTCTGAACCTGTCTGACTTGAAAAATGTGTTCTGCTGGTTTTGCCGATCACATTTGGACAGCTCTGGAGTGGATTTCATATCACGCACGGCCTTGTATGTCAGTGTGAAGCACCACCACTTGTTTTTGCAATGGCCGCTGACTCCACAGGGCTTTACCGGCCCGATACAGCAAGTGGTTCTGGAACTTATAATTCAGCACGAAGGCCAGGCCGCCACGCTGGCAGCAGGCCTTATACAAACCGCCCGTTATGCCGATCAATGCAGCGTAGACAGTGCCCACCTGCTGATCTTTAACCGTGATACGGATCAGCCGTGGGACAGCAAAATTTACCGTAAAGAGCATCAAAGTGGTCACCGCAGCATCTGCGTGTGGGGCATGTGAGCCAAGCTGGCAGTGACAGACCTTATCCCTAGGAATGCCAAGTTGAATCTTCTTAACTAGAATGACCCGATGAAAGATTGGTCCACATGCGCTGTAGTTGATAGCGACCCCCAGATGCTCAGTGGTGTCTGGGTTTTCCGTGGTACGCGTGTGCCGGTAACTGCGCTGTTTGAAAACCTTGAAGACGGAGCACAGTTGTCAGATTTTGTTGATTGGTTTCCTGGTGTTACCAAGGAGCGAGTGCGTGCTGTTCTGGAGCATGTTGCCCACTCACTGGAGGTAGCGTAGTGCGAGTGCTGTTCGACCAAGGCACACCAGTGCCGTTGCGAAAGCACCTTTGTACGCATCAGATCACTACCGCCTATGAGTTGGGCTGGGGTAGCCTCAAGAATGGAGAACTTCTCCAGCAAGCTCAGGAACATGGTTTTGATGTTATGGTCACCACCGATCAAAACCTCAAGTATCAGCAGAATCTAGCCAACCGCAAAATCACCATCGTTGTTCTGAGCGCTACCAGTTGGCCGCGCATTCAAAAGGAAATGGAGAAGTTAAACAAAATAGCTACCATGAAGTTTTTGTGCCTTGAGCTTAATTTTGCCACGTGTTGTGATGTTTTTTCATGGGGGTGCAATGATGATTATTTTCAAGCAAGTTAGCCGATTTTTTGGGGTGCTGGTGGCAGCCTCTATTTTGTTGGGTTGTGGTGGCGGTGGCGGTGGTGCAAGCTTGGGTATCGATCCCGGTGGATCAACAACGACTCCTATCGACACGGGCAATGATGTTACCAATCCAACGCCCGGACCCTGGACTTTGAAAAGTGCCACAGCAGCCAGCCTGAGCGCCTATCTTCGCGAGGCACTTGGTCCACAGTCCGCCAACGCTGCCAGTCGTGGCGCGACTGCGACTGACATGACAACCATCGCTGCGACCACGACCGATGCGGCCGCGTCAAAAAGCACCAATGCAGCCGTTTTTTCTGCCACCACGGTACAAGAGCTTGGGGTGGACGAAGCTGATTTGATCAAAAGCGATGGCGTTGA
>CAIXMC010000261.1 GCA_903920405.1 uncultured beta proteobacterium | reverse complement strand
GTCGCATATTGAGCACTCTTTGGTGTGGGGCGTGCAGCAATTCAGAGCGTCACGCAAGATTTTGGAGCAGGAAGAAGCCAAAATTTTCACCAAGACAAAACTGACATTTAGAAATATTAAATTTAATCAACTGGTTAGAGTTTTAACGCTTGTCTATCTGATGGTAACATTTGTTACAAAGATAGTCAGAAGAATTGATGTCAACACACCTCTATCTTGCTGATTTATCAATTTAATTGCTACGCTATGAATTGCTGGGGTTGTAACGAGCGACGGCATTGGCTCAGATATTCTTCTGACAATGTTTGCAGTTTACACATCAAGTGAACCTTTATTCCAGTAACTCTTAATTCAAATTTTACGTCCTATGCGGTTCAAAGTGATGCAGCGGCGGCAATGTTCACCTGTTAAGTTGCACGAGCTTGAGTGATGTTTTTGTATAACAAATCGGCCTTTAACGCACGTCCCTATTGCATAGTTAACTATCTTTTTGATAGTCAAATAATGGAATAATTTTGATCCAACATCGGTTTATTCGCAGCTTTGGATCGGTAGGGCTGAATTTATTCGCCCGACTCGTCTTAAGGATATGGTCAACTTATTATTGACCATATCCTAACTGTCACACCAGTTTTACCACCCCGAATCATGAAAAACACGCTGGGAGCGCGGGCATCTTGCCAGCAGTGAGCATCCATGACAGCCAATCTAATGCGGGCAAGATGTCTACGCCCCCAAGAGTGGCGCTACAATTTTTATTGTATTTCTTACGTTCGCCCATTGCCCAATCTCATTTCTCATTTCTCATTCCTACTTTCATCAAGCTCCAAACACCCTGTTTTTACCCGCACGTTTGGCCAGATACATGGCTTTATCAGCACGCCGAACAGCCTCCATACCCGTCTCGTCTGTGGCTACTTGTGCTACGCCAGCACTGAATGTAATCAGCACTTTTTCGTTACCTGCCAAAAAAAACCGTTTGGTCAGTTCACGTTGCAGACGCGTCATGGCCTCCATGCCTTGTTCCAAAACAGTGTCGGGCAACAAAATAACAAACTCTTCGCCACCGTAACGGGCTAATGTGTCTTGCGGGCGCATGACTTCACGCGCAACGCCGGCAAGGTGTGTGAGCGCTGCGTCTCCTGCTGCGTGGCCGATGGTGTCGTTGAGCATTTTGAAATTGTCAATGTCAAGCAAGGCCACGCTGAGCGGAGTTTCCTTGCGTTTGAAGCTGGATATTTCACGATTGATGGCCTCGTCCAGCCCTTGTCGGTTCAGTGCGCCGGTCAAGGGGTCATGGCGAGCCTGGGCACTGGCCCTGTCTAGCTCTTGGTGCAGTCGGATCAACTCTGCATCGGCGGCTTGTGCTTTGTTCTTCAAACTCTGCAATTCATCGCGCACCAACTGGCTTTCATGCGCAATATCACGCGTGGCACTGACCACGTTTTTGAGCACGGGAGTAATTTCAGTGAGGCTTTTGGCTTGTTCAATCAGCTTGACGCTGTCTTCCATTTGAGAATGAAACACGCTGGTGGATGTGGACATGGTGGCCAGTCGTTCAATAAACGCTGTCAACATGTAGCGCATTTCTTCTTGTGCCATGTGTGCGCGCTCTTTGGCCTCGGTCTGTTTGAAGATGACATCCTTGAGTCGAAGTTCCACATCGTCAAGCCGTCGCAGCGTCAGAGGGGGTGCGCAAACTGTCATGAGTGCATCGACCTGGCCTTTGAGCCAGGTGTCGTCCAGACTCAAGTGGCTGATGTTTTCAATGATCAGGTGCAACAGCCGAAGCAGCACGTTTTTCACTTCAACCTGATCTTCAGCCGCAAATGACAAGCGGTTACCGTAGCTGACCAGCAATTGTTTGACATTTGAGGCATCGGCGTTGGGCTGGCGCAGTGCAAGAATCAAACTCTGAGTTTGCGAGTTGAAGCGTTCATCCTCATTGCCTAAAGCGGGCTGGGTGTATTCAATCATCCGCGCAATCTGGCCGAAAAAATCTGTTGTCAGTGAAGGTGAGCTTGGCGCGGGTTTGCTCTCTGTCATCACCATAGGTCTGTCTGCATCTGATGGTGATGAGGCAGGTGGACTAAAGCCCCCATAGGCCATCAAGGCACTTTTGACACCGTTCCAATTCAAATTATTGATGGCAGACTCCAACAGGCCCCTCTGTTTTTGCTGCCCTGGCGTTTTGATCGGAAGGGCTATCGCAATATCGCGCAGACGATCCACGGGAAAAGTCGGCTCTATCGGAATGCCCGCCATTTCACTGTAGATACGCTGGTAGTTGGCCGGTGTAGGGGGCAGCTTTCGCACGGTAAGCTGCTTGAGTGTTTCACGCGCTATTTCAAATGGTTTTCTATCAGTCATCTCAATTCACCTCAGTCGCTTACAGTGATCATTTGACCACAAGGACAGCGTTCGTTCTTTGTAGCACAGCAAGCGCATGTGCAAACCCAGATGGTTTTTTTTCAAAAAACCTGGTGGCAGGGTTTGATGAGGGTTTTTGTATAACAAATCGGCCTCTAACGCCCGTCCTTATTGCATAGTTTGCTACGCTTTAGGTGTTACATCAGACGACACGCGAAGGACTCTGATTGACTGGGCGGTAGGTAAAGATGTTCGCGACGAAGATCACGACGGTGTCACCACAGCAGAGCGACGTTTGTCCGTTCATGGCGATGTCATTCATTCGCGTCCTGTCGCCATCAATTTTGGCAGTGCGTCTTCGCCGCAGGTGGTCGTGTTTTACGGGGGCAACGATGGTTTATTGCGTTCTGTCAATGGTAATCGTACCGAAGCCATTGGCTCCATCCCGGCAGGTGGCGAACTGTGGTCATTTATGCCGCCTGAGTTCTACACAAAGATCAAACGCATTGTATGGAATCAACCTCAAATCAGCTTTCCCAACAGTACCGCACATGATCCTCTGCCCAAGCCTTACGGGGTTGACGGGCCTGTGACTGCTTTTGATGGCGATATCGCAGGAGCCAACAAAAAGATCATCTACGCCACCATGCGGCGTGGTGGCCGATCGGTTTATGCGTTTGATGTGACCAACTCCATCAGCAGCCCAGGCAACCCTTCACTGAAGTGGAAGATAGGCTGCCCCAACGCAGGCAATGACACGGGTTGCACGACAGATATGAGTGGTGTGGGGCAAACCTGGTCATCGCTCAAATCCTTATCGGTGGTCAACTATTCTTCTGGCGCGCCGCTGATGATTTTTGGGGGTGGCTATGACACTTGCGAAGATACCGATAACGGCACGGCCAACAACACCTGTACATCAACCTCCAAGGGACATTTCGTCTATGTGATTGATGCCAACACGGGGGTCTTGGTGCGGGCTTTTGATACTGGCGGTTATCGGGGTGTGGTGGCAGATGCCACTATCGTACTGGATACCAACGGCAAGGCCATCTACGCCTACACGGCAGATTTGGGCGGCAATGTGTATCGAATCAGCTTTGGCGGTACAACATCTGCCGACTGGACCATGACCAAAATTGCAGCCTTTGGTTGCGATGATCCCACGGCTGCGTGTTCTGCTAACCGCAAATTCATGTACGCCCCCAGTGTGGTAGCGACCGGTGGTAACTATGTCATCCTGCTGGGTTCTGGAGATCGCGAAAAACCCCTGACCTATTACACGGCGACCAATGCTGTTGTCAACCATTTTTTCATGTTTACCGACAAGCCCACTGTAGCTGCCACGACTTGGCCAGGCAATGCCGATGGGTGCGGTTCAACCATCATCTGCAAGGCATCATTGTTCGGTATTGCGCAAAGCAGCACAGACCCCGATGCGACAGAACTGGCCGGGATTGCAACCAAAAAGGGCTGGTATCTGAATTTGAGTTCTACTGAGCAGGTGGTGACATCTGCAGTGACAGTTTTTGGAGTTGTAACGTTCAGTACACACCAACCTGCTGTCGTTGAGACCGATGCCTGTAGTTCCAATTTGGGTAACACGCGGGTGTACAACATTGCCTATACCGATGCAAAAGCTGCAAACAGTAGCCACGCCCGTTATCTGGATGTCATAGGGGATGGTTTGCCACCTTCACCCATCGTTACCAACATTATTTTGGATCAGAGTGATGGAGGTCGGCAAGTCGTGGCGTGTTTCGGCTGTGGAGTAGTTCCTATTGATCCTGTTGAGAAAACTGGTAGCGCCTCAGTCGCGCCACCTAAAGGGCGGCTGTATTGGTATATCCAAAAGTAAGGCCATATATGGATGCGCCTGAAATCTGTTCTTGGGGTATGCAACGTCATGCACTGAAAAAGGTGACGCATGGCTTCACTCTGATTGAATTGATGGTCGCCATTTCGATCATTGCCATTTTGGCTGCCATAGCAGTCCCTTCTTTTAATGACGTGATCCTGGGCAGCCGATTGACCGGAGTGGCCAACAGTTTTGTAGCCAGTGCCCAATTGGCACGTAGCGAAGCCATCAAGCGCAATGCAACAGTCGCACTCTGCATGGCTGCTACTGCATCTTCTACCTCATGCACCACCACTGGCAACTGGGAGCAGGGGTGGATTGTTCTGAGTGGTACCACTGTATTGCATCGTCAGCAGGCTTTGCCTTCGGGTTACCAATTGACCAGCGGTACCAAGCGCATTGATTTTCAGACGATAGGAGCAGGCGCAACCCCCGCCACTCTGACATTGTGCCGTGCAACTCCATCGCCAGGAGGACAAGAGCGCAATATCAGAGTTATTGCTACGGGACGTACGTCCATCAGCACAACCAGAGTGGGTACATGTAGCTAAGGATATGGTCATAATAAGTTTCCTACCTCACAATTTCAAAAAACATAGCGAACTATGCAATACCAGAGCGGGTTAGAACCGAATTTGGTACATTTTTTGACATAGGAAACTTTCTTATTGGGCTTTCCACTTAGGATATGGTCAATAATAAGTTCCGCATTTGGCTCGTCAGATTTTGGCGCACTGCGTCGTTACAAATCGCTTATGTGGCTGGGCCACACCGCACGATTTGCGCCTAGCATTGCATCTTTAACTCTGACGGCCAAATGCGGAACTTATTGTTGACCATATCCTTAAGGCGGGACAGAGATGAAGATGAAGTCAGATGAATCGGCTTGCGACTTCATCTCTGTCACGCCTTAAGTGGGAAGCCAAAATGTCTTTTGAACCACGCCATTATTTCCGTCCTAGCTGGGGCAAAAAATGTTATTCAGCCATTACTGGCGCTGGGTGAACCCTCATCGGTGCGACCTTAAATCGCTGTTCTGCCTGCCACACATCATAGGCACTCTGCTCTGTTAACCACACACGGGCATCGCCACCACGCTCTACGCCCAGCCATGCCTCAATGCGCAATGCCATATCTGGCGAAATAGCTGCACGGCCATTGAGTACGCGTGACAACGCAACACGCGACACGCCCAGTTGCTCAGCAGCTTGAGTAACACCTAGCCCTAATGCTGGTAGTACGTCATCACGCAGTGCCAAGCCAGGGTGAGGCGGATTAAACATGCGGGTCATTATTGAATCTCCTAGTGGTAGTCCTGATAGTCAATCAGTACGGCGTCTATTCCGTCGAAAGTAAAAGTCATTCGCCAGTTGCCATTCACTGATACTGCCCAATGACCTTTCAAATCATCTTTAAGCGGGTGCAATCCCCAGCCAGGTAAATTCATATCCTGGTCGTTTGTAGCCACATCCAGACGTGCCAGTAACCGTGCAAGTTTTGAAGCGTGGTCAGGTCGTATTCCTGCCTTGGTGCCACGCTCAAAGAACGCTTGCAGCCCTTTGTGGTTGAATGACTTAATCATGACAGATTGTATCTTGTAGCGTTACGCTTGGCAATTTTTCACACTGACACCACACGCAATTTGTGGCGTGTTTCAAAAGACATAGAAATAACCCGCAAACGCACGCCAGTATTGCATAAGCAGCTATC
The DNA here is from genome assembly GCA_903920405.1 of uncultured beta proteobacterium. Lineage (GTDB taxonomy): Bacteria > Pseudomonadota > Gammaproteobacteria > Burkholderiales > Burkholderiaceae_C > Rhodoferax. Next base: position 2,241 of record CAIXMC010000261.1, on the reverse strand, counting down.
AAAATGAGACCGCATTTGTACCCAACCCACTGAGGAATCCAGGTTGAATTTTGTTCCGTGTCAAGGGGATGAGATTCCATGCGACAATAGCTACGCTTGTGGAGTTTCAGTTACCCGCAAGACCAGCACCTCGCTGGGAGCTTTTTTTCAAACAGCTCCATTTTTGATTCCATCTGCCTTGGACTGACCTGGTGCAATCTGTATCGGAACAGGCTGATGTCTTCGCGCCCTCTATAGGGTGCCTCTCTATGAAATTTGAAGAACTCCATTTGGCCCCGGCCATTGTCAAAGCCGTGCTTGAGCAAGGCTACGAAACCCCCACGCCCATTCAGGCACAGGCTATTCCCGTGATCCTGGAAGGTCTCGATCTGTTGGGGGGGGCACAAACCGGCACGGGTAAAACCGCTGCTTTTGTGTTACCCATGCTGCATAAGCTCAGTAGCCAACTTGCACCACGCAATAAGTTTGGCGGTATTGCCATGCGTGCGCTGGTGCTCACACCCACCCGCGAACTCGCAGCCCAAGTTGAAGAAGCCGTCAAGGTCTATGGCAAGTACCTTGAATTAAGTTCTGCTGCCATTTTTGGTGGTGTGGGGATGACTCCGCAAATCAACCGCATGAAAAAAGGTGTCGATATTTTGGTGGCTACTCCTGGTCGTTTGCTTGATTTGATGCAGCAAGGCATGTTGGAATTGAGCCAGATACAGATTTTGGTACTTGACGAAGCTGACCGCATGTTAGACATGGGGTTTATCCAGGATGTCAAAAAAGTGCTGGCTGCCGTCCCCAAGGATAAACAAAGCCTGCTGTTTTCAGCCACTTTCAGCGATGACATCCGCGAACTCGCGGCTACCCTCCTGAAAAATCCTCAAACCGTGCAGGTCACGCCAGGCAATACCACCGTGCAGCGCATTGCGCAGTTGATTCACCCAGTGGGTCGTGGCAAAAAGAAAGCATTACTGACTCACATTGTGAAAGAAAACAATTGGAGTCAGGTGCTTGTATTTACCCGAACCAAGTTTGGCGCAAACAATGTGGCCGAGTATTTGACCACCAACGGCATCAACGCCATGGCACTGCATGGCAACAAAAGCCAATCGGCGCGCACACAGGCCCTCGCAGGCTTCAAAAGTGGTGACATCCGTGCCTTGGTAGCCACCGACATTGCTGCACGCGGTATTGACATTGACGACCTTCCTCATGTTGTGAATTACGATATTCCCAACGCCTGTGAAGACTATGTGCATCGTATTGGACGCACCGGTCGCGCAGGTGCAGAAGGTCAGGCTGTGAACCTGGTTTGCCTCGATGAAGAAGGATTCATGCAGGCCATTGAACGATTTACCCGGCAAGATATTCCGGTGCAAATCATTCAAGCATTTATGCCTGAGCCAAGCGAAAAGGCCGAACCCATCGCCATGGGTCGCCAAACCATCTGGGGCGGTGCAGGAAAACCCCCTAGCCGTGAAGTGATGCAGGCAGCAGCTCGCAGCGCCCGTTCTGAAATGCTGACACGGGTTCGGGAAAGCAAAGGCACCGGGGCTAAACGAAGTGGTCATGGTAATAATGACGCTGAGCGTAGCCAAAGTCCCGATGGTTGCAATGGCAATGGCAATGGCAATGGCAATGGTAGTGGTCGCAACAGGCGAAGTGGTGAGGGACGCAGTCCCACCGGTAACGTCAAGTTGGAGAGCAGTCGCTCAGGTGGAAGTCGCAATGTTGAACCACGCAGTCATTTGTCTGCCGCCGAACAGTCTGTGCGTGACCCGGGACAACGCACAGCACGAAACAACGGTGGTGGTTATGCTGGCCCTGCGCCCTCGCGTTCGGGAGGTACACAGCCTGACCCCATGCGCACCAGTGTCGATATCATGGCAGACCGTGGCCCGCGCAGCAGTCGTGGCGGTGGTGGTGGTTTTGGATCTGGCCCGCGCAGCCCAGCGCCAAGTGGCAATTTTGGCAGCCGCACAGGTTCCAGACATTCAGGTAGTCGTAGCCGGTTTGGAGGGGCATAAAAACAAAGGGACCGTACACAGTCCCTTGCGTCCCATAAGCGGGTAATAATAAGTTTTATACCTACTTTTGCATCGTAAGTAGTTGATTCGCAATAGAACTGATACTATTTATACGTATCTAATTTATTGTCACTCGCTTAACAGTCAAAATTATTACTATTATCCTAGATTCCTCAGTTGAACGCTTATTATCTTCACTAAACCGTTATGAAAATTGATATTTGTT
>CAIXMC010000260.1 GCA_903920405.1 uncultured beta proteobacterium | reverse complement strand
AGAGCATGAGCAAGTGGATACGGTCATGGCTGCCATTGTGGGATCGGCTGGCCTGGCCTCTTGCCTGGCGGCAGCGCGTGCGGGCAAACGCTTGTTACTGGCTAACAAGGAAGCCCTGGTGGTCGGTGGCGACTATTTTTTGCAAGTCGTAGCCCAAGGCCATGCCAAACTTTTACCCATTGACAGTGAGCACTCTGCGGTGTTTCAGTCTTTACCCCTGGACGCAGCCCTGTGGCCGCAACAAGTCCAGAAAATCATTCTGACGGCATCAGGTGGTCCTTTCAGGCGACGGGACCCCGCCAGTTTTGCCACCATCACGCCAACTGAGGCCTGTGCCCATCCCAATTGGGTGATGGGGCGCAAAATTTCGGTGGATTCGGCCACCATGATGAACAAAGCGTTGGAGGTTATTGAAGCTAAGTATCTGTTTGGTGTGCAACCCTCGCAAATTGAAGTGGTCATTCACCCCCAAAGCGTGATTCATTCCATGGTGCAGTTCACCGATCACAGCGTGATGGCACAGTTGGGCACTCCTGACATGAAAGTGCCTATTGCTTATGGTTTATCGTGGCCTGAGCGCATCACCTCAGGTGCGGTTGCGCTGGACTTTAACGCGATGGGTGACTTAAGCTTTGAGTCACTGCAATCGCAGGATCATCCTTTGCGCTACCCGGGTTTGCAACTGGCCTGGGATGCGCTCAATGCCCCCACGGGAAGCACCGCCATCCTCAATGCCGCCAATGAAGTGGCCGTGGCTGCATTTTTGTCGGGTCACATTCGCTTTGATCACATCCATGCGGTCAATCTTGAAACTTTGGCCAGTATCTCGCCCCAATCTCCTCATTGCCTGGAAGACTTGCTGGGTCTGGATGCTTTGGCGCGTTTGGCAGCAGAACAAGTCGTGTACGACATCATGAGGTAAGGTTATGCTGACTGTCCTGGCTTTTATCATCGCCATTGCCCTGTTGATTGCAGTGCATGAATTTGGGCACTACCGCATGGCCGTGGCTTGTGGTGTGCGGGTGTTGAAGTTTTCCATTGGTTTTGGCAAGCCCCTGATAGGCTGGAAGTCCAACGCATCCAGCACTGAATTTGTCATCGCGCTGATTCCTCTGGGTGGGTTTGTCAAGATGCTCGATGAACGTGAAGCGCCAGTTGAACCCGCATTACGGCACTTGGCCTTCAATACCCAGACGTTGCGTCGGCGCTTTGCCATTGTGGCTGCCGGTCCTTTGGCCAATCTGGTGTTGGCGGTGTTGCTTTATAGCACGGTACATTGGTTGGGCGTTGATGTTCCTGCCCCCGTGCTGGCACAGCCCACACCGGGTTCTATAGCCGCCCGCGCAGGATTGCAAGGTGGCGAGCGTGTTGTGCGCGCCGCTTTTGACAATGCCGAGCTTGAAGATGTTGAATCCTATGAAGATATTTATTGGTTTGCCACGCGTGCCACCTTGGAATCGCGTGATTTGCAGTTGGTAGTGACAGTGCCTGGCCGAACAGGTGAACGCTTGCTCTTGCTTCGCCTGTCTGAACTCGACACCGATATTGTGGATGGCGCATTGTTTGAAAAAATGGGGTTGTCAGGCCCCTTCACAACCCCCGTGATCGGCGACGTCATGACAGACGGTGCAGCCATGCGGGCAGGATTGCTGCACGGCGATAGGGTTTTACAAGTCAATCGTGAGCAGATTGTGGATGGTCAGCAATTGCGCCGTATCATTCGTGATGCAGTGCAAGCACAGGCGGGCACAACACAAACCTGGCACATCCGCAGGCAAGGTCTGATCATGCAAATCAAGGTCACACCACGTCTCGTGGCTGATGGGGAGCGTCTGATAGGTCGCATTGGTGCTTATGTGGGTGAATCCCCCGAAATGGTGCTGGTTCGCTATGGTTTTTTTGACGGTTTGTGGCGTGCCACCGTCAAAACTTGGGACATCTCGGCTTTGACACTGAAAATGATGGGCAAGATGCTGGTGGGTGAGGCCTCGGTCAAAAATATCAGTGGCCCCATCACCATTGCAGACTACGCAGGTCGATCGGCTGAGATGGGCTTGACGCAGTATTTGACTTTTTTGGCGCTCATCAGCGTCAGTCTGGGTGTGCTTAATTTGCTGCCGCTGCCGGTGCTGGATGGCGGGCACTTGATGTATTATCTTTGGGAGGGTGTCACAGGTAGGCCTGTGTCTGATGTCTGGATGGAAAAGTTACAACAAGGCGGTATGGCCATCCTGGGTTTGCTGATGATGATTGCCCTGTACAACGATCTTTCTCGCTTCTTTCCTGGCGCTTGACTGTTTTGCCAGGATACCCATGAATTCACTCCTTCTTTGCCACTTTAGTTGATTGATAAAAAAATGCCTTTTCCATGTTTTCACACCATCGCGCTTGGCGCATTGGCCGCGCTCATGTTGGCAGTTCAGACCGCATGGTCCATTTCCCCTTTTACCGTGCGCGATATTCGTGTGGAAGGCTTGCAGCGTGTTGAACCTGGGACAGTTTTTGTGTCACTCCCTGTGCGCGTTGGTGATACCTACGATGACGACAAAGGGGCTGATGCCATTCGCAAACTGTTTGCATTGGGTTTGTTTACCGATGTGCGCGTTGATGTTCATGGTGATGTGCTGGTGATCGTGGTGCAAGAGCGCCCCACGGTGGCTGCGACCGAGTTGGTCGGTGTCAAGGAATTTGACAAGGATGTTTTGCTCAAGGCTTTGCGCGAGGTAGGTCTGTCCGAAGGCCGGCCTTTTGACAAGGCGCAACTCGATCGTGCCGAGCAAGAGTTAAAGCGTCAGTACCTTAACCGCAGTTTGTATGCCGCTGAAGTCCAAACAACCGTCACTCCCATCGAACGTAATCGTGTCAATTTGAGCTTTACGGTAGCCGAGGGAGAGCCTGCCAAAATCACAGACATTCGCATTGTGGGCAACAAGGTGTTTGATTCAGCGACTCTGCGCAATTTGTTTGACCTGGACACGGGCACCTGGATGAGTTGGTACACCAAATCCAACCGCTATTCGCGTGCCAAACTCAATGCCGACATTGAAACGCTGCGCTCTTACTATCTGACACGAGGTTATCTTGAATTCAAGGTGGACTCCACCCAGGTGGCCATTGGTCCCAATAAAACCGACATTGGCATCACCATCAACATTTCAGAAGGCGAACGTTTCATTGTCAGCGGTGTCAAACTGGCTGGCAACTATTTGAGCAAGGATGATGAATTCAAGTCTTTGGTTCGCATTCGTCCAGGGCAGGCTTACAACGGTGACGATGTTGCCAAAACTACCAAAGCCTTTACGGATTATTTTGGCAATTTTGGCTATGCGTTTGCGAATGTACAAGCCAAGCCAGAACTTGACCGAGAAAACAACCGTGTGTCTTTGGTTTTGCAGGCTGATCCTTCGCGGCGTGCTTATGTTCGCAAACTCAACGTTGCGGGCAATACAAGGACGCGCGATGTGGTGGTTCGCCGTGAATTCAGACAGTTGGAATCATCCTGGTACGACGGCGACAAAATTCGTGCATCGCGTGATCGTGTCGATCGGCTGGGTTACTTTGGCGATGTTTCTGTTGAAACCCAAGAGGTTGCCGGTGCGCCTGACCAGGTTGATCTCACCATCAATGTGACCGAAAAACCCACGGGAAGCCTGAGCGTTGGTGCGGGTTATTCCAGCGGAGATGGTTTGGGTTTGTCTTTTGGCTTGAAGCAAGACAATGCTTTTGGTTCAGGAAATTCCTTGGGCGTTCAGGTCAATACCAGCAAAATCAACCGTGTGGTGGTATTCAATACAACAGACCCCTATTTCACTGAAGATGGCGTATCGCGCACCCTTGATCTCTACCACAAAACCAGCAGCCCGTATCAGGATCAAGATTACTATCAATTGGTGACATCGGGTCTAGGTTTGCGCTTTGGTGTGCCTTTCACCGAGATTGACACCGTGTATTTTGGTGCAGGCCTTGAAAAAACAACCATTGTCCCAGGTACTTTGCTGCCCACGTCGTATCAGGCCTATGCTGACGAATATGGTTACGACAGTGCTGCTCTCCCCTTGACCTTGGGCTGGGCCAGAGACAGTCGTGACAGCGCCTTGGCACCGTCCAACGGACGCATGCAGCGGGTCAGTGCCGAGTGGTCATTTGTGGGTGATGCGCGTTATGTACGAACGGTGTATCAGTTTCAGCAGTATGTACCTTTGAGCAAGAAATTAACGGGCGCTTTGAACATGGAGTTGGGTTGGGGGGATGCCACGGGGGACAGGTCTTTTCCCATTTTCAAAAACTTTTATGGCGGTGGCCTAGGTTCTGTCAGGGGCTTTGAACAGGGTAGTTTTGGGCCAAAAGACATCAGCGGCACCACGGTAGGTGGCTCGCGAAAAGTCACCATCAATATGGAGGTGTTGGCTCCTTTACCAGGCACTGGCAACGATCGCACTCTCAGAATGTACGGTTTTATGGATGTTGGCATGGTCGGTGGTTCAAATCAGGGGCTTGCCATCAATGCCGATGCCAATAGTTTGCGATCATCTGCTGGTGTTGGCATTAGTTGGATATCTCCGGTAGGACCACTGCGTCTGGCATTTGCCAAACCTATCCGCACGTTTGACGGCGATAAAATTCAGAACATGCAATTTCAAATCGGGACAAGTTTTTAATGAAATCATTTTTGCTTCAATGTGCGGCTGTGGCCTTATCTGCCGCTTTCCTGATGCCCCTTCATGCGCAGGATATTCATCTTGGTTTTGTGAGCACAGAACGTATGCTCAAAGAAGCCAACACAGCCAAACTGGCACAAACCAAACTGGAGCAAGAATTTTCCAAACGCGAGAAAGAACTGGTGGATCAGGGGGCTGCCATCAAGTCGTCGATTGAAAAATTTGAACGCGAAGCGCCCACTCTGCCTGAAACTCAACGCCAAAGTCGACAAAAACAATTGTTGGAGCAGGATCGTGATTTTCAAAGAAAGCGCCGTGAATTTCAAGAAGACTTGAACGCCCGCAAAAATGAAGAACTGCAACTCGTCATTCAGCGTGCCAACAAGGTCATCAAAGACATTGCTGTGGCTGAAAAATACGACTTTATTTTTCAGGATGCCGTGTATGTCAACCCCAGGCATGACATTACCGATAAAGTGCTCAAGGCACTGAATTCCAGCGCTTCCAAATAAATTGACAGAAAGTTTGTGTCTTTGCGATTGGGTTCGATTGTCGAAACGCTCGGTGGCGAGTTATGCGGTGATGCCGACAGGGTGATTGACGGTTTGCAGCCTTTGGAAATTGCCCAAAGCACGCACATCAGTTTCCTGAGCCACCCCAAATACCAGCAACAACTCGCGCAATCACAGGCGGGTTGTGTGATTGTGTCTTCTCAGTTCAAAGTACAGGCCTGTAAGCGCGGTGACTGCATCGTGACAGACCCGCCCTACGTCTATTTTGCCCGTTTGACTCAACTGTGGAAAAAGCATTTGCCTGCCATTGCCTCAGATCGCATTCATTCCAGCGCAGTGATTGACGCTACAGCCAACATTGCCCCAACAGCACGCATCGGCGCATTGTGCGTGGTAGAGGCTGGTGTCGTGATTGGGGCTGACACCGTGCTGAAATCTCGCGTCACTGTGGGCGAAAATTGTCGTATTGGCGATCGCTGCCTGCTGCATTCTGGCGTGGTCATCGGTGCGGACGGTTTTGGCTTTGCACCCCATGATGGCGTGTGGGAAAAAATTGAACATTTGGGGGCTGTGCGCATTGGCAATGATGTTGAAATTGGCGCCAACACCTGCATTGACCGAGGCGCTTTGCAAGACACCGTCATTGAAGACGGTGTCAAACTCGATAACCTGATTCAGATTGCTCACAATGTCCATATTGGGAAGCACAGTGCCTTGGCCGGTTGCGCAGGCGTTGCAGGCAGCGCCCATATTGGCGCTCACTGCACCATTGGCGGTGGGGCTATTGTGCTGGGGCATCTGGAACTGGTTGATGACGTGCATATTTCAGCAGCCTCGGTGGTCACGCGCTCGATTCAAAAGGCAGGCCACTACACCGGTATGTTTCCCATTGACGAGAATGCAGTGTGGGAAAAAAACGCGGCCTCTGTCAAACAATTGGCCAGCCTGCGCGATCGCATCCGTGCATTGGAATCGCAAATGGCCCAATCGCTGAACTCTCCTCATCACTGGCATGGCCTTTCACACCACCCCGAATCATGAAATAACACTGTGAGCGAGGACAAGATGCCCTCGCTCACAGGAGTATTGCTATGATTTTAAAGTTCTTTCACGTTAAAAAACACCATGGATATTCACACCATTCTCAAGCAGTTACCGCACCGTTATCCTTTTTTACTGGTCGATCGGGTGCTTGAAATTGACAAGGGCAAGACCATCAAGGCGTTGAAAAACGTCACCATCAACGAGCCTTTTTTTGAAGGGCATTTTCCTAACCGCCCCGTCATGCCGGGTGTGCTGATGATTGAAGCCCTGGCACAGGCCGCAGCGCTGCTGGCGTTTGATGCCATGGACTCTGCACCGCAAGACGACATGATCTATTACTTTGCTGGTATTGATGCCGCACGCTTCAAACGCCCTGTGGTGCCGGGTGATCAATTGATTTTGCAAGTCGAGCTGTTGCGCATGAAAGTAGGCATTTTTAAATTCAATGCCCGTGCTTTGGTCGATGGTGAACTGGCCGTTGAAGCCAAAATCACCTGCGCCGTGCGCAAAATGGCTTGAGGATACTGTCTTGACCGCCATCCACACCACTGCGATTGTTGATATGGCAGCCGAACTTGACGGTACAGTCACGGTGGGCCCTTACAGTGTCATTGGTCCCCACGTCAAAATTGGCACAGGCACTACCGTAGGCCCCCATTGCGTGATTGAAGGCCATACCACCATCGGTTGTGACAACCGCATTTTTCAATTTGCATCGCTAGGTGCTATTCCGCAGGATAAAAAATACAACGGCGAACCTTGTGAACTGGTCATAGGTCACCGCAACACCATTCGTGAGTTTTGCACCTTCAATATAGGTTCGCCTGGCGATGCTGGCGTCACCTGTGTGGGGGATGACAACTGGGTGATGGCTTACGTTCATTTGGCGCACGATTGTCAAGTGGGCAACCACACCATTTTTGCCAACAATGCACAATTGGCAGGGCATGTGCATGTGGGCGATTGGGCTATTTTGGGTGGTTTTACTATGGTGCATCAGTTTGTCAAAATGGGATCACACTGTATGACCGCCCTGTGTTCAGTGATTCTGGCCGACTTGCCGCCGTTTGTTTTATGCCAGGGCCAACCGGCTAAAGCGCGCTCCATGAACTTTGAAGGCTTGCGCAGACGCGGTTTTTCGCCTGAGCGCATAGCAGCAGTCAAGGCCATGTACAAAGCACTTTATCGCAGTGACATCACTCTTGCGTCTGCCTGTGAACGCATTGCAAAATTAGATAAAAACTGCCCGCAATGCACGCCAGACGTGCATATGATGCTCTCTTTTTTAGAGCGAACTTCACCAGAACGCGGTATCGTTCGATAAGAGCAATCGCAGTGCGCCCGACAAACCACACTACACTGAATGCGGCACTGGTGGCAGGCGAAACCTCGGGGGATTTGCTTGCCGGCTTGCTGCTTGACGGCCTTCGCTCGCGCTGGCCAGAACTCCGCAGCGCTGGCATTGGTGGGCCGCAGATGGTACAACGCGGTTTTCAGGCTTGGTGGGGGCATAACAAATTATCCGTTCATGGTTTTGGCTGGGATGTTTTTCGCCGTTACCCCGAAATTATGGGTATTCGCACCCAACTCAAAAAACGGTTGCTCTTGGAACGGCCTGATGTGTTCATTGGGGTGGATGCGCCGGACTTTAATCTTGACCTTGAAGCTGCCCTCAGGCACAGTGGCATCAAAACTGTGCATTTTGTCTGCCCATCGGTCTGGGCATGGCGGCCAGAGCGGCTTGAAAAAATAAAACGCAGTGTTGATGTGATGCTGTGTATTTTTCCATTTGAGCCAGCATTTTTGGCACAGCACGGCATTGCAGCGACTTATGTGGGGCATCCACTGGCCAATGTCATTCCCATGCAGCCCGATCGAGCTGCTGCGCGTTTGCAACTTGGACTGCCTGCCAACTGCCCGGTGGTTGCCATTTTGCCGGGCAGCCGCTTGTCTGAAATCAAACACATAGCTTTAAGGTGTTTTCGGGCTGCAGCCCTTATCCATCAAGCAAAGTCAGCTACAAAATTCATAGTTCCTGCCGTGCCTTTTCTTCGATCCCACATCATGGCCGCAGCCGTTGCCTGCAACATGCAAGAGAAGTTACATATTGTGGTCGGACAGTCACATACTGCACTGGCAGCCTGTGATGTTGCTTTGGTGGCCAGTGGCACTGCCACGCTGGAGGCTGCGCTTTTCAAGCGGCCCATGGTCATCACTTATGCCGTGGGTGCATTGTCGTGGCAGATCATGCGGCGCAAACAACTCCAGCCCTGGGTGGGGCTGCCTAATATTTTGTGCCAGCAATTTGTGGTGCCTGAATTCCTGCAAGATGCTGCCACTCCACCAGCTTTGGCCAATGCAGTTTTAACCTGGCTGGAGGATTCAGTTCACCAGCCTGCAAAAATCATGCAAATTGAACAACGTTTTGCTGCACTGCACCGTGAGTTGCAGCAAGATACTCCCCACCTTGCTGCCCATGCCATTGAAAACATCCTCTCTTGGTAAACCTGCGCACTCTACCAAGATTCACCCGTCCATCATGCAGCAGGTGGCGCTTGACTGGGGTGTCAATGGCCTGATTGCCGGTGTTGATGAAGCGGGTCGTGGCCCTTTGGCTGGGCCGGTGGTGGCTGCCGCCGTTATATTGGATGACCAACACCCCATCGTTGGCCTGGCAGATTCCAAACAACTGACGGCGCGCCAACGTGAGAGGCTCTTTGATGAGATTCGTGCCCATGCCCTCTGTTTTTCCGTGGCACAAGCCAGTGTTGAAGAAATTGAAGACATCAACATTTTGCAAGCCACCTTGCTGGCCATGCGTCGCGCCGTACAAGGCCTGCGCCTGCCCCCCAAACTGGTGCTGATTGACGGCAACCGCTTACCCATTTTGCCCATGCGATCGGAGTCCATCGTCAAAGGAGACACGCTGGTGGCCGCCATTTCAGCCGCCTCCATTTTGGCCAAAGTCACCCGCGACCGCTGGTGTGAAGATATTGATTTGCAATACCCTGTCTATGGATTTGCACAGCACAAAGGCTATGGCACAGCACAGCATCTGGCCGCTTTGCGCGAGCATGGCGCATGCCCCCAGCACCGAACCACTTTTCGACCGGTGCGCGAGGTTATTCACAGAAGTGCAATGAAGCAAAGGACTCTCCAAATAACCCAGATAACCAAGGCCTATACTTGACACATCCCGATTTACCCACCAACAGTCTGTCACGATGGATTCTGCACTTCAAAATCGACGGTATGTGATTGGCATGGGTGCATCTGCCGGTGGCCTGGATGCCCTGACGCAATTGGTTGCCGATTTGCCAACGCAATCCGACAGCATTTTTGTGATTGCCCAACACATGTCAGCATCACATCGCAGCATGATGGCTGAGATTTTGTCGCGGCAAACGCAGTTGACCGTGCAAGAAATTGTCTCTGACGAAATACCCCTGCCCAATGTCATTTATATTGTGCCGACGGGTTCGAACCTGGAATTTTTGGAAGGTCGTTTGCACCTGTGTACGCCAGACACTGAAGTTGCGCCAAAACCATCGATCAATCTGCTTTTTCAATCGATGGCCAAAGAATTTGACACCAGAGCTATCGGCATCGTGCTCTCAGGCACTGGTTCAGACGGCACTTTGGGTTTGCGTGCCATCAAGGATGCGGGTGGCATGACTTTTGTCCAGTCTCCCGAAACCGCCAAATATGATGGCATGCCGCGCTCGGCCATCGAAGCGGGTGTTGCTGACTACGTTGCTCCACCCGACGAAATCTGCCATGTTTTAGATCACTTGCTGCGTTTGCCAACCGATGCGTCGTATCTCAACAAGCAAGAAGAGCATCGTGACACCTTTGCTGACCTGCTTGAACGGGTACGCCTGCATACCCAAATCGACTTTTCCAACTACAAGCCAGCAACCGTTCAGCGGCGACTTCAGCGGCGCATGAACACTACCAGGACGTTCACGCTTGAGGCCTACCTGGCCTATATTGATACCCATCCCAATGAACTCGATGCGCTGGCCAAGGATGCACTGATTTCTGTGACTGAATTTTTTCGCGATGCAGAAGCCTTCCAGGCACTCAAACATCATCTCTATGAAATTGTGCAACAAAAGCAGCCTGATGAAGAACTGCGTATTTGGGTTGTGGGTTGCGCATCGGGCGAGGAAGCCTATTCACTGGCCATGATGTGCCTCGACTTGATTACGGAATCCCGCAAACCTTTGCATCTGCTTGTTTTTGCTACCGACATTGACAACGACGCACTGACTGTCGCCCGCCACGGTGTTTACAGTCAGGCTGCGTTGGTTGATGTCCCCGATTCTTACACCAACCGATATTTTCAACCCCATCACAACGGCTTTGAAGTCACCAAAGCTTTGCGCGATTGTGTTGTTTTTGCTCATCAAGACATTGCTGTTGATCCTTCCTTTCCCAAGATAGACTTGGTATCTTGTCGTAACGTATTGATTTATTTTAATAATGATCTACAAGCCAAGGTTTTGGCCATTGTGCATCGTTGTCTGCTTGACAATGGACTGGTATTTTTGGGTCTTGCTGAAACGATCAATCAGCAAGAGACACTGTTTTCAACGGTTGATCACCAGGCCAAAATCTTTCGCTCACGCGGGATAGTCACATCAGCATACTCATCCAAACTGGTTCGCGGTCAATTGAAACGTCCCACTGAAGGATTGCACGCCTTTGCCACAATGCACGAAACTGTTTTCATGAACGCGTTAGCCGATCGCGTTGGTCCGGTGATGCTGGTGGATGTCAATTTTAAAATTTTGCACACGCACGGGGAAGTTGCCCAGTTCATTACTTTCCCAAGTGGTACGCCAGAATTGAATCTTTTGCATTTGATCGTTCCCGAATTTGCCCACGAGGTGACAACGACCTTGTATCGTGCGCAGCGACTCAAGGTCAGTGCTTACAGTCGTCAACTTTGTATCGCATCTTTGGATCAGGCAGTGTGGCGTTTGGCTATTCATCCACTGGTATCTTCAGCCGGCAACGATTTGTTTTTGGTCGTATTTGAGAAGATCAATCAACCTACCGAGGATATACAACAGGACAAAAACAATGAGAGAAAGATGGACGCAGAACATGCGCTAGCCCATGAATTAGCCTTGGCGCGTGAACGACTGCAAACCATGGCTGAAGATTTGAGTGCATTCAAAGAAGAAATGTCGGCACTTACGGAAGAACTGCAAACATCCAACGAAGAATTACAGGCATCCAACGAGGAACTGCTCAGCGCCAATGACGAAAGCCAAATCAAATCGTCAGAGTTGGCGGTGATCAACAGCGATTTTGAGAGTCTGTTCAATACGGTTGACTTTCCTGTCTTGCTGCTTGATAACCAGCTCATTCTCAAACGTGCCAATGGTGCTGCCATGCGCAGTTATGACCTGTCCATGGCATCGGCCAGTCAGCCCGTGACCCGTCTTAATCTGCCTGGCCATCTCCGAAACATTGGCAGCCACATCAAGGCAGCCATTGCGAATGCAGCCAAAGAGAATTTTGCGACAAAGTTTGAGGGGCGCACTTACCAAATATTCGTCACTCCCGTGTTAAACCACCCTGATTCGGTACAAGGTGCCGTGCTTGTGGTCATTGACAACACTGACCTGACACTCGCCCAGCAGCACACGCAGGACAGTCAGGAACGCCTGCTGTCCATCATGAATCACTCCATGTCGCTGATCTCGGTCAAAGATGCAGCAGGGTGCTACGAATTTGTCAATCACCGTTTTGAAACGCTTTTGGGTGTCAAGGCAGACGACGTGATGGGCAAAACAGACCATGAGGTGTTTGGCACTGAGCTAGGACAACAGATACGTTCAAGTGATCTTGAGGTCATGCTCAAACTCATCGCAGTGGAATCGACCGACGCTATAGCCTTGGACAGGGGCACACTGTGGATTGACAGCATCCGATTTCCTATCTTCGATACCAGCGGCAACTTGCGTTCGGTGTGTACCCAGTCCAACGATGTGACTTATCGTCACCAGGCTGACCAGCAATTGCGTCTGGCCTCCAAAGTGTTCGAGCGTTCTGGCGAGGCCATTATGGTCACAGACACGCAATCGCGTATTTTGAGCATCAACGATGCCTTTACCCAAATCACTGAATACTCGGCTGATGAGGTCATTGGTAAAACGCCAAGCCTGCTCAAGTCGGGTCAAAATCCCCCTCTTTTTTACCAGACGATGTGGCGCAGCTTGCTTGATCAGGGTTTTTGGCAAGGTGAAATTCTCAACCGTCGCAAAAACGGTGAGATTTATCCAGAATGGCTGACCATCAATACCGTCAAAAATAACGATGGTCAATTGGTCAATTACGTTGCCATTTTCAGTGACATCTCCACCCTCAAACTGTCGCAACAGCGTATTGAGTTTTTGGCCACCCACGACGCATTGACTTGTCTTCCCAATCGCAGTTTGCTGATGGATCGTCTCAAGCAAGCCTTGTTTCAGGTACAACGCCAAAAGCAGCGCCTGGCTGTCTTGTTCATTGATCTGGATAACTTCAAAAACATCAATGACACCTTCGGGCATGATGTCGGTGATAGCCTGCTGAAACAAGCCACACATCGGCTTCGGCAATGCGTACGTGATGCAGATACTTTGGCACGCTTGGGCGGCGACGAATTTGTCGCTGTGCTGGCAGATGTCGAACTTGAAGAGGTCAACACAGTGGCAGGGCGAATCGTCGAAAGCCTTGGATCCTCGTTTGTGATTGGCGACAACCCGTTGCATGTCTCTGCCAGCATCGGTATCAGCATTTTTCCTGATGATGGTGACGACAGTATTACTCTTCTTAAAAACGCTGATACCGCCATGTACCGAGCTAAAGACCGAGGTAAAAACCAGTACCAGTTTTTTGTAGAAGAAATGAAAGTGCTCGCACAGCAACGTATGTCACTAGAAATCGGTTTGCGTGGGGCACTTGAGAATGGACATTTGTTCATGGTCTATCAACCCAAAGTCGATCTTGAAAGTGGTTTGGTCATTGCAGCAGAAGCCCTGCTGCGCTGGTGCGATCCCGTTTTGGGTGATGTGTCGCCAACCCAGTTCATCCCGGTGGCGGAAGGATGTGGCTTGATCATGGCTTTGGGTGAGCGCGTTTTGGACTTGGTGCTTGCACAAATTGCAGCTTGGCGCAAACAGGGTTTGAATGTGCCTCGCATTGCCATCAATGTCTCTGCTTACCAATTACGCAATACCGATTTTGTGACCAACCTGATGGCCAGATTGGAATCTGTGAATCTTCCTGCCACTTGCATCAGCATTGAGATCACCGAGAGTGTCTTGATGCAAAGAATTGACGTTATGCGCGAGAAGCTGGTCAAACTCGCAGCCATGGGAACTGCGCTGAGTGTTGACGATTTCGGCACGGGTTACTCGTCTCTGGCCTACTTGCGCAAACTCCCCTTACATGAACTCAAGGTGGATCGCAGTTTCGTGGATGGTATCGCCGTGGAACGCGATGACCGATCGATTGCCAAAACCATCATTGACATGGCCCATGCCCTTGGCCTTCAGGTAGTGGCTGAAGGTGTTGAAACTCAGGCGCAATTGAATGTTCTCAAACAGGATGGCTGCGATATGATCCAAGGCTACCTGTATTACCGACCCCTGTCCGTTGAAGATTTCCAGCGTTTGCTTGAAACGCCAGACAAGATGATGAATGCCAGTTCAGAGCATATCCTAAGCCATACCCACAAGGAGTCCTACTTATGACCGATATTAATATTCTGGAACGACTGTTACAAGGCTGTGAAGCCGAGCAGTTGCATCTCTCAGGCGCCATACAGGCGTTTGGTGCCATGTTGCGCCTGGAAGGCGAGCAGTTGATCGTGAGCCACGCCAGTGCCAATCTGAAGACGTTTGTTGGGGTAGAACCCCGCGATGTTCTGAGTCACTCGCTAGACAATGTCAGCGGGCTGTCTTCACGAACGATTGCAGCATTGGTCACCACACCAGGCCAAACGGCCGCCATACGAGGTGTGGTTCAGGATGCACTTGGGCGCATTGATGCCTTGTTGATTCGTGGAGACGGTTTTGTTCTGGTCGAACTCGAACGCAACAACGCGCCCGCTGAACCCATCGCACTTCAACAACTTCAACAACCTTTTCTCAACGCTCCGCAAAATGCGGACGAATTCGAGAAATACCATCAAAACCTGGTGCATTCTTTTCGCAGCATCATCGGTTTTGACCGAATCATGATTTATCGCTTTGCAACTGATTGGTCGGGTGAGGTCATCGCCGAGGCCACCGCCGTTAATGTGGGCAGCTACCTGGGGCTTCGCTTTCCCGCCAGCGACATTCCGGCGATTGCCCGCAATCTTTACATGCAAAACCCTTCACGCATGATCCCCGATACCCACGCCGCCACAGTGCCGGTGCTCGGCGTGGATGCGTCTCTTCCAGACCTTACCCGATCTGACTTGCGCAGTGTGTCGCCGGTGCATCTGGAATACTTGGCCAACATGGGCGTTGTTGCTTCTTTCTCGGTACCCATTCGCATTGCAGGCCGCCTGTGGGGGCTGGTAGCGTGTCATCATCAAACTGCACAAGTACTGACTCCTGACCAGCGTAACGCATGTGTCACGCTGGCTAGCACCTATTCCTTGGGTATGTCTTCCTATATGTCAGGTCAACGCCTCAAGATGATTGACAGTCTAGATCGCCGCATTGACTCGGTATTGGAAAAACTGGGCAACTTCGCTGATCCTTTGGACGGTATTGAAACCAACGGTCAGGCTTTGCTTGATGCTTTGGGCGCACAAGGTTTTGCCATGGCCATCCAGGACAATGTTGTGATTGACGGTGACGGACCTAATCTGGATGGACTGGCCTTGATTGACGACTGGTTTGTCAATCAGTGCCCAGAACTTGTTTTGAGTTCCGATCATCTGGCTGATATATTCCCGCATCAATCGCTGGTGCTTTCAGTGGCCAGCGGCATGATGGCGATCAAAGCGCAATCGCCACGATCGGGCTGGGTACGTTTTTACTGGTTTCGCCAGGCCGAGCCTCAGCATGTGGCTTGGGCAGGAAACCCCAACAAACCCATGACTGAAAACGCCGGTGCCGTCGCCCTGTCGCCACGGCGTTCATTTGAACGCTGGGTAGAAATCAAGAGTGACTATAGTCGCCCTTGGACGAAAGAAGAGCAAATCGTCGCAGCAAAATTTCGCAACAACCTTTTACGCTGGCTATGAATCACACTACCCCTGAAAAATCTCCCCTCCACCATCGTTTGCGCCAGGCAAGCAAACATGCGCACCACAGTTTGGACCATCACCCTCTGTTGGCTCCTCTGCTCAAGCCCAAACTCGGCACAGAGCAATACGCCCATGCACTGGCCGCACTGCACAGTGTTCAAGCCGAAGCTGAATTTCTCATTCATGCCTATTTGGATAAACACCCTGAATTGTCAGGATTTCGCCCTCAGCGCAGATTGTCCTTGTTAGAAGCTGATTTGGCAGCACTCCAGCAAAAGCCGTTTGCAGGCACTGTCGGTTTTACTGAACCCCAGTCTGTTGGAGAATTGATTGGACTGATGTACACCGTTGAAGGCTCTAACATGGGCGGGCAAGTCATTGCCAAAACCCTGTGTGACTTGGGGTCAGCCCATTTGCCCATGCAGTTTTTTGTTGGCTATCGCGATACTGCACGCCAATACTGGGAAAATTTCCTGCACTTTGCCGATACCGTCTGTCCGGCAGATCAATACGATCTGGCGGCCAACACTGCTGCTACTTTGTTTGACATGATTGGTGTTCATTTGGACAGTGCTTACCGTTCTGAAAAACAGTAAGGATATGGTCAATAATAAGTTCCGTATTTGGCCGTCAGAGTTGGGATGCAGTGCTAGCAGCCTGTCGGACTTGAAGGTATAACAAATTGATTTTTAAGGATTTTCTCAATTGTGTAAATTTATAATTATTTTTAGAAATCATT
>CAIXMC010000259.1 GCA_903920405.1 uncultured beta proteobacterium | reverse complement strand
CTGATGACACTGTGGTTGCCGTTGCTTGATTTTGCCCGCAGCTATGTGCCGATGGTTCAGCGAACGCTGACCGTCATGCAAACTCGGCCAACTTGCTTGAATACACTAGGGATCAACCGAAGTCAGATGGCTGCCCTGGCGTTTCATGGCGACTTGACCCTCAAGCCAGTGACTACAGCAGCAACAGGGTCTTGCCCGTGGCTTGTCGTCAGTGGTGATGTTTTTGAGACGAACCATGACCCCGTTCCAGACACCATCTGGGCTTGGCGCGACACGCTGCGTCACCCATCAGATCACGGCGAAGAACTGCAACTCTACGCACGCCAAGTTAAATGACAGGTGACGGAAGTTGGTAGTTGTATTCACTAACCACTAACCACTAACCACTAGTCGGTAGTAGGTAGTAGGTAGTCTGAAGTCTGAAGTCGGTAGTTGTATTCACTAACCACTACAAACTAACGACTAACGACTAACCCCTAACCCAGGGCCTTTGTTCCCCACATCATATCGTGTCGGTGAATGGCCCAGCCTGGTATATTGCTTCCAGCGAAGCCGTGCCTGTTGGCGGTCGTCGTCAGCTTGTGACACGACTTCAATCACGCGGTCAAACGATTCAAAACCTGCTGGCACCTCAGCGCCCAGGTTAAGCAAAATGCCGTGGTGTGGAACGGACTGCAACGACACTGACAACACCACCGGTGACTTGTCAAGAATGCTAGGCTGGGCAGACACATCGCAATGAGGAACAAAATCGGTCGCAGAAAAAGTCCACAATGCCAGATCAAGTTGCGCCAGCGCCTGGTCTGAGCCCGTGACCACCAGAGTTGCACCGCTTGCCACAGCCTTGCGCAGCAATCGGCACGCATATCCCAGTTGATCTGGCGCGTTGAAATGAAAGTCGATGGTCGTCACAGCAGGCACGGCATCGGTTACTCAGTGGCCAACAAATAGTCTAGCAACAGGCCCACCGGGCGACCGGTGGCCCCCTTGGCCAGGCCGGTTTTCCAGGCGGTGCCGGCAATATCGAGATGCGCCCAAACGTATTTTTCTGTAAATCGTTGCAAAAACTTGGCGGCCGTGATGACACCCGCAGGGCGACCGCCCACATTGGCCACATCGGCAAAATTGGTTTTCAGTGCCTCGGCATACTCTTCATCGAGCGGCATGGGCCAGCACAAATCCTGGGACGATTCACCTGCTTTCAAAAAGGCAGCCGTCAATGCGTCATCTGTGGAGAAAAAGCCGCTGCGAACACCGCCCAAGGCAATGACACACGCCCCCGTCAGGGTGGCAATATCAACCACCGCACGCGGTTTGAAGCGCTCGGCATAGGTGAGGGCATCGCACAACACCAACCGGCCTTCAGCGTCCGTATTCAAAATCTCGATGGTCTGACCACTCATGCTCGTCACCACATCACCGGGCTTGACCGATCGGCCACCAGGCAGATTTTCACAAGAAGGAATCAGTCCCACCACGTTGAGCTTGGGTTGAAGATCGGCCAATGCCCTGAACACACCGAGCACACTGGCGGCCCCACTCATGTCAAACTTCATCTCGTCCATATCGGCAGCAGGCTTGATGGAAATGCCACCACTGTCAAACGTGATGCCTTTGCCAACCAACACAACGGGGTCAGTGCTTTTGGGCGAACCGTTATAGCGCAAGACAATGAAACGCAAGGGTTCATGAGACCCCTGGGCCACGGCCATGAAGGCACCCATGCCTAACTTTGCAACTGCCTTGGAGTCAAGTACCTCGCATACGATACGGGGAAATTTGGCCAGTGCTTGTGCCGCCTTCGCCAACAGCGAGGGTGTGGCATGGTTGGGAGGGAGGTTAGCCCACTCTTTGGCCAACTCAATTCCCAGAATGGCGGCCACACCACGTTCAAAATCGCTTGCCAACACTGAACTGTTGGGCATTCCCACCGTCACGCGTTTGATTGAACGCTCTTCTTTTTTGGTCTTGGTGGTGACATAGACATAACTGGCCTCTGCCACAGTGGTCAACGCCAAACGCAACACTGGGGCATCGGGGTTTTGCACAAAATACAAGGCAATGTGTTTGGGGTTGGATGCCTTGACCAACGACACCGCTGCGTTGATGGCTTTGCGAACCTCAGCCACGCCACCATCACCGGTCTGAACAATGATCAGACGGGCACACGCCAGACCCGCCGGGCGATAAATGTCAAGCAGACTGCCGGGTTTTTCGGCCAGGTCGCCAGACTTCAACACGCTCGCAATCAGGGTTGATAGCGGCGTTGGGTCGGGAGTGAAAGCCTCTGTCAATAGCACCAGCATCACATCACATTTTTTTCGTCCGGCACCGGATGCCTTCAAAGTGCTTAGTTCAAAGTTCATAATCGTGGGTTTCCTCTACTTGTAGGGTGCAATGTTATTCCATTCCTCATTACGCAAAGAACTGTCCCGCAGTTTTGGTGCCACGCTGATTGTTTTGGTCACAGTGGTGATGACCATGACGCTGATTCGAACACTCGGCATGGCCTCACGTGGCAGCTTTGACCCATCCGATGTGATGCTGGTCATGGGCTACACCGTGCTGGCCTACATGCCAACGCTTCTGACCATGGGTTTATTCATTGCCATCATTTCCACGCTGTCTAGAATGTACCGCGAAAGTGAAATGGTGATCTGGCTTTGCAGTGGTCGCGGCCTTTATTCAGCTTTGATGCCTTTGTTTCGTTTTGCCTGGCCTGTGCTGGGAGCTGTGGCCGGATTGGCCTTGTTGATCTTGCCCTGGACCAATCTGCGCATTGAAGAAATGAAAAATCAATACGAAAATCGAGGTGATCTGGAACGTATCGAACCCGGACAGTTCCAAGAGTCTGCCGATGGATCGCGCGTGTTTTTTGTAGAGAAAAACAACCTTAATTTACAAACTGGCTCCAATGTCTTTATTGCCTCCACTGAATATGGCAAGGAGAGCATCACTTCAGCACAAAAAGGTCGGATTGGATCATTCGACACGGGCCGCTTCCTGATGTTGGACAAAGGTCAGCGTCTGGAAATAACGCATGGCTCATCGGACATCAAAATTAGTGAATTTGATCAATATGGCTCACGGGTCGGCAACGAAGTAATGAATGAAGGCGTTTATATTCCGCCCAATACCAGAACGACATTGGAGTTATTCAAAAAACTTACCCCCGTCAATTTGGCAGAATTATCTTGGCGCATTGGTTTAATACTGGCTTCCATCAATTTTGTCATTATCGGCATTGCCATCTCCAGTGTCAATCCACGGGTTGGTCGCAGTGCCAATTTTTTGTTGGCATTGTTTACTTTTGTGATTTATTACAACTTGTTGAATCTGGGACAAAACTGGATAGCCTCCGAAAAAATCCCATTTGTCCACTACATGGTCAGCCTGCACGCAAGCGTTTTTGCCCTTGCCATGTTCTGGCTTGCCAAAGACCACAACAATTGGCACTGGCGTTCATTGATCAAGACGCGTCAGAGGCATTCAGTGGATAAGGAATTGATCAATTGAAAACCATACGCAGACTGATCTATGGAGAAGTGTTACAGGCGGTCGCCTTTGTCACACTGGGTTTTATGGCTCTTTTTTTCTTTTTTGATCTGGTGGAAGAAATTCAATCGGTCAGTCGTCATGCTGCGGCTGGTTATACCCTGATTCATGCCTTGGCTTATGTGGCCATGATCATGCCAAGCCACCTTTACGAGTTAATGCCAATCGCCGTATTGATTGGCACGATATTTGTCATGGCACGATTCGCGCAAAGCTCTGAATACACCATTTTGCGAACCAGTGGACTGGGCCCGTGGCGCGCGCTCAAGGCACTCCTGCTCTTGGGGTTGGCCTTTGTCATGCTGACGTTTCTGATTGGTGATTACGTGTCTCCGGTGGCCGATCTCACCGCCCAGTTACTCAAATCTCGCTACACCGGGCGTATTACCCTTGGGCAAACAGGAGCTTGGTTAAAAGAAACACAAACTTATGGACAGTACGCAGTGAACGTCAAAGAACTGGCTCCAGACGGCAATTTACGATCCGTGCGAATATTTGAGTTTGACAACCACGGCATGCTGATGTCGATGATGCAAGCCAAATCAGCACAATTCAGTGAAGACGACACCTGGATTCTGCGACAGGTTCAACGCACAGAATTCCCCGCACCCGATGCACCGTCTGCCCGGGTTGATCGCACTGAACTTGATGTCTTGCATTGGCCCAACAAAATCAGCACCGAAATGGTATCAACCTCGCTGCTCAAACCTGAAAGAATGCGTACGATTGACCTTTTTCAGTATATCCGGCACCTTAAAGACAACGCACAAACGGCACAGCGCTATGAAATTGAATTTTGGAAAAAGGTTTTTTATCCAT
>CAIXMC010000258.1 GCA_903920405.1 uncultured beta proteobacterium | reverse complement strand
TTCATCTACCGTCTTCTAATAGACTTTATTAGAAACCTATTCTTGGATTTTGCTAACTTGTTGATTTTATAGAAATCAATGACTGGTTTCCAATAAAGTCCAATGTGAATGTCCTCAAATCCCATTCAACTGAACCAGTGCAGACAGGTTTAATCGCGCAGTAAATCGTTGAGGCTTGTTTTGGCGCGGGTTTGTGCATCCACTTGTTTAACGATGACGGCGGCATACAAACTGTATCTGCCACCCTCCTTGGGCAAACTGCCGCTGATCACCACCGAGCCTGCGGGGACTCGACCATAGCTGACGCTGCCAGTGGCGCGGTCATAAATGGGGGTGCTTTGACCTATATACACCCCCATCGAGATGACCGAATTTTCTTCCACAATGACTCCTTCGACAATTTCAGATCGCGCACCAATGAAGCAGTTGTCTTCAATGATGGTGGGGCCGGCCTGCATAGGCTCCAGCACACCGCCAATGCCTACACCGCCGCTCAAATGAACATTCTTGCCAATTTGGGCGCAAGAACCCACAGTAGCCCAAGTATCGACCATGGTGGCTTCGTCCACATAAGCGCCAATGTTGACAAAGCTCGGCATCAAAATGACCCCTTTGGCCAAAAAACTACCCCGACGTGCAACGGCAGGCGGAACCACACGCACGCCGGTTGCCAGCATATCGGATTCGCTAATTCCGGAAAACTTCGGTGGCACTTTGTCATAAAAATCAATGTCGCCGGCCTTTATCAATGCGTTGTCCTTCAGGCGAAAACTCAATAAAACGGCTTTTTTAATCCACTGGTGCGTCGTCCACTGGCCGACAGATTCTCGTGTGGCCACTCGCAGGTGACCGGTATCAAGCTGCACGATAACATGTTCAATGGCATCGGTGAGCGCTTTAGGAGCAGACTGTGCAGACAGGTTGGCGCGGTCTTCCCACGCGGCATCAAGAAGGGTTTGCAATGCTTGGGTCATGGTGCTTTTTTGTGAAGTGGTTGAAAAAAATGAACTCGAAATTTTTGGCTCAGGAAAAATGGGAGTGTTGCGTTGTGCGGTCTCAAGACACAAGTCAGGAGCAATCAACACCATGCGGATGCGGATGCGCTTGGTGCCGGCTTGTGACCCCGTGCCGTGCAATACGGTCGCATTATCCTAAACTCCACGCTCAGTTGCCAGCTATTTCACTCAAAGACCATGATCATTCAATTTTTTGGCTTCCCACTTAAGGATATGGTCAATAATAAGTTCCGCATTTGGCTCGTCAGATTTGGGCGCACTGCGTCGTTACAAATCGCTTCTGTGGCTGTGCCACACCGCACGATTTGCGCCTGGGATTGCATCTTTAACTCTAACGGCCAAATGCGGAACTTATTGTTGACCATATCCTAAGGCGGGACGACTTGCAATATCAATGGCTCGGAATGGCAATGGAACGTGGCTAAAATTTGGACGGATTTTGGTGGCAAAACTGTAACTTCTCAATAACCCGTGGCAAGTTTTTGATACAACGGCTTCCCACTTAAGGCGGGACAAATGCAATATCAATGGGTTACGGTTGATTCGCTCACGTGGTTTTCTTGGCAGGGGAAGCTCAC
>CAIXMC010000257.1 GCA_903920405.1 uncultured beta proteobacterium | reverse complement strand
TGTACTACGTGCTGCGAGGGGATGTGTTGATTGTGATGCTGGGCGGGGGCGACAAGTCCACCCAGCAGGCCGATATTGCTGCGGCCATTGCCTTGTCCAAAACCATTTGAAGGAGACCTGCCATGACCCAGAAAATCAACATCGCTGACTTGCCCGACTTTGATATGGCCGAGGAACTCAAGAGCGATGAGGACATTGCCATTTACTTGACCCTGGTGCTGGAGGAAAACAACCCCTCCGAACTGACCCATGCGTTGGGGGTGATTGCCCGTGCACGCGGCATGACCGATGTAGCCAAAGCCAGCGGTCTGACCCGCGAAGCCCTGTACAAAGCCCTGCGCCCCAACTCGCATCCTCGCTTTGACACCATTGCCCGTGTCTGCACGGCGCTTGGTGTCAAGCTGGTGGCGCAGGTGGCTCATGCGCAGGTGGGAACTCTTTCCCCCATCAACATTTCCACGCTGCAATAAATGGCGCTTCGTGCGCCATTTGTCTTTGTAGCCAAAACACCCCGCAACGCCCGTCAATAGTGCGTTGGCTGCTATTGATTGAGGTGCGTTCACGCCGCCACATCTTCATCAATCAAGTCAGCACAGTCACGCAATTTGTCGGCAAAACAATCAAGCTCATCTCCCAAATCCCAATAATAATCCTCCGGGTCTGAATTGGGGTCATAGTCGAATTATTTTGAACTTCAGATTTCCTGATCCGCAAGGAATTGTGAATGGCACACTTTCCCATTCAGAAAGTCGATTGGCACATGGCTTGGCTGTTTTAACTTTGTGGGAGTTGTGGCCGCTTGCCAAAATCAGTCCATGAAGTTTGGTGGGTTGTGCATGAGTACATGCACACAACCAGGGGCATTAATTCAATGTGTACGCAGTGCCTCGCTCACAAGCTGCTCGGTCAGAGTTTTGACATGAACGTAGCTGTACACGCCTTCAAGCATGGCGCACACACAGGCGCTCTCAATCATTCGACGGGGATAGCGCTGTGCCAGCCCCACAATGCCCCACATCATCCTAGGTTCAAGAGCCGATGACTGCGCTCAACCCTTGATGATGGTGGGCGACCAAATGGCCGAAGTTTTAAGGCTGAAATCGGCTGCAGGGCACGCCCAGTCTGCATTGACAGCTATTGAATTGCTAGCAAAGACAGGCATCAAACAGCCTGAGCGTTGCGCCCAATCCTACCCGCACCAACTGAGCGGTGGCCAGAGTCAGCGCGCCATGATTGCGATGGCGCTCGCCGGTCACCCCAAATTGTTGCTTGCAACACGAACGCCTTGAATTGCGTTGCACACCATCCAAGCTACAGGGCTATACAAGAATCTCACCACTGTGGATGAAGGCATCTGCAACATCAGCGTACAGGTTCATCATTTCAATTGATTCCGGCGTATCCATCATGGCAATAAGGTGGCCGACTGGCTCTTTTGCAATATCGATCAGCAAAAAACCATGCAGGGGGTCAAACGCATAGATGAGAGACGTGTCACTGGTTTGCCTTGCCGCTTGGCTGCCAGCGCCCACC
>CAIXMC010000256.1 GCA_903920405.1 uncultured beta proteobacterium | reverse complement strand
CTGCAGCGTCGTCACGCCTACCCAGACGCGCCGCCAGTAGCCCACTCGGGCGCGTTCAACTGAGGAATCTAGGATGATGTATGCCTGGTTTAATTGATCGTTTTCTCAACACCGAAAAGTCTGGGAAAACCGGTGCCAATCCGGTGTCTGATCTTTTGCGTCAATGCAAGAAATCTTTTGTGTTTGTGGTCATCCTGACTTTTGTGATTGAGATATTGTCCATCACCCCTATCGTATTCATGTGGAACATGTTTGACCGGGTGATTTCAAGCCGCAGCATGGTCACGCTGGTGTCTCTGACTGCGCTGGTCATGTTGGTCTATGGTTTTTGGTCGGGGTTGGAGTGGGTGCGCACCCGCATGATGATTCGCATCTCGTTGCGCATTGACTGGGACATCGCTGCGCGTGTGTTTGATACCTCTTTTCGCCGTTATGTTGCCCGCAAGGATGTGGATGTGCATCAGGTATTGGGTGACGTGGTTCAACTGCGCCAGTTTCTCACAGGGCAGCCCTTGTTGGCGTTGATGAGTGCGCCCTACGCCGTCATCTTCATTTTTATTGGCTGGGCTTTTCATCCGTATCTGGCGCTGTTCATTTTGGTGGCGACCATCATCCAGTTGCTGGCGGCTTACTCTACCAGTCGCATTACCACGCCCGCTTTGCGTGATGCCAATGATGCTTCGGCACAAGCCAAACGTCTGGCTGCCCAGAGCTTGAGCCAATCCGACACCGCTTTGGCGCTGGGCATGCAATCTGCCATTCGGCAGCGGTGGTACACCAAACACCAGCATTTTTTGGCCATGCAAGTCAATGCCAGCGAATCTGCCGGGCTGGTGGGGGGTGCCACTGGTTACCTTTCTCACGTCATGCCCTCTTTGCAAATGGCTCTGGCTTGCTTTTTGGCGATTGAGGGAGCTATTACTGGCGGCATGGTGATTGCCGCGAGTTTCTTGTTGTCGCATGCCATCAGGCCCATTCAGCAGGTCATGGGCAGTTGGGCGAGTATTCAGTCGGCCAAACAATCGCTGGAACGGTTGAACGCCATGGTGGCTGAAGATGATGTGGCCTCGAAACGTATGCCTCTGCCAGCACCCAAAGGTGTGCTCGATGTGCGCGAACTGGTCGTGCAGCCTGTCACGGCCAAACGCCCCATTCTTTTTAATTTGAATTTTGCAGCGCAACCGGGGCAGGTGATGGCCATTTTGGGGCCAAGTGCTGCAGGAAAAACTTCACTGATCAAGGTCTTGGTGGGTCTGTGGGAGCCGACCCGTGGGCATGTTCGGCTTGACGGTGCTGAAGTAGCTCCCTGGATTCGTGATGATTTAGGCCAGTACATTGGCTTTGTGCCGCAAGACATCGTGATGTTTGAAGGAACAGTGGCTGAAAACATTGCGCGATTGGGAGTAGTGAACCCCGATAAAGTGGTGAATGCTGCCAAAGCCATTGGCATTCACGAAATTATTTTGAGCTTTCCACAGGGTTACGAAACCCGTTTGGGTGAAAACGGCTATCCCTTGACCGGTGGCCAAAAACAGCGCATGGCCATTGCTCGTGCAGTTTATGGGGACCCCATTTATGTACTGATGGATGAGCCTAATGCCAACCTCGACGACGAAGGTGAACGCGCTCTGGCCACTTTGATTCAGTCGCTCAAGGCACGCAAGGCACTTGTCATTTTTAGCAGCCACCGTCCCAAACTGGTCGGTGTGGCCGATTTGGCTTTGGTATTAAAAGAGGGTCAACAGGTAGCGTTTGGTCCTTTGAGAGACGTTTTAGGGCAGCTCAACAACACAGTCCATACGCCAGGCAATACTGCTCTTCCTGCCCCCGCAAAGGTACCAGCACCAGAACAAACCAAGGCTGTCGTTGCTGATGCGCCTGAGGGAGCTTCTTCATGAACCCCTTCCAATGGATCATGAAACCGGTTGACTCTTTGTTGGATCGGTTGAGCGAATGGGCAAAATCTTTCAATCCGTATGTTCCTGAAGACTTGACCAAAGACGGTATTGAACCCGTCAAAATTGAAGAGTCCAGCATTAAAAAGCAAGCGGGCAAAGTGGTGTTTGTCACTTTCGCCATTTTCTTTGTATGGTCTGTGGTTGCACCGATTGACTCAGGCATTGTGGTCAATGGCAAAGTGGTGGTCATGGGTAGCCGCAAGTCTGTGCAACATCCATCAGGCGGGGTGGTTGAAGATATTCTGGTACATGAAGGTGCTTTGGTTAAACAAGGTGATGTACTTGTTCGCGTGAATCCCCTTAACATTGATGCCAATTTGCGTCAGGCAGAATACGAATACATCAATGCAGCAGCAGCCTACTCCCGATTGCTCGCCGAGCGATCAGGTTCAGATACCATTGTTTGGGATACTGAATTGCGAGAATTTGGTCAAAACGATCAAGTGGCCGAAGCCCAGCGCCTTCAATTTGCCATGTTTCATTCGCGGCGCGCTGAAATGAGTGATCAGCGTGACATACTTTTGGAAAAAGACAGAGGTCTGCATCAACAACTCAAGGCACAAGAAATGGTGCTACAGCTTCGACAATCGCAAATGGCCCCCATCATTGACGATGCCCAGAGCATGAGAAAGCTCGCAGCCGATGGATTTGTCCCTCGCAGTCAAGCCAATCAAGCTGAACGCAGCAGCTCTGAGGCCCAGGCCAGTATTGCGACATTGCGCTCAGACATTGCGAGCATTCGCACATCCATAGCCTCCAACCAGTTGGAGCTGAGCAAACTCAAGGCTGCTTTCATGAAAGAGGTGGATGCCCAGCTTTCTGAAACCCAAAAAGCGCGTGAAACCGTTCATGCCAAAGTGGCCTCATTGCGATTTGACCAAAGCCACTCTAATCTGAAAGCGCCGACCAACGGCACTGTTGTAGGCCTCAAGGTTCACACGGTGGGGGGAGTCATCACGGGAGGTCAGGTGTTGATGGAAATTGTGCCTGCCGAACAGACACTGATTGCTGAAGCTGCGGTGCCGCCCTACCTGATTGACAAGGTCAGCGTGGGCATGGAAACTGACATGCGCTTTTCTGCCTTTAACAGCAACACCACACCGGTGGTCCCTGGTGTGGTTCGGTTGGTGGGTGCGGATCGACTGCCCCCCAATCCTCCACAGTTTCCTGAAGAGTATTATTTAATTCAGGTTGAAACCACCGAAGCCGCCCGTCACATGCTGGCAGGCAAAAATATTTTGCCTGGCATGCCGGTTGAAGTGATTGTCAAGGCGGGTGAGCGTAGTTTCATGAACTACCTGCTTAAGCCTTTGCTGGATCGCTTTGCACGCTCTTTCAAAGAATAAATCCTCTCCAAAAATGAAAATTTCTAACCAACTGACGCTCATCATCACCTTTTTGGTCTGTGCAGGACTACACCGCGCAGAGGCTGCTGATTTACTGGCCGATTACCAGCGTGCGCGTCACACTGATGCTGTATTTTCTGCAGCAAAGGCTGATTACGAAACCGGTCGTATTCAGTCCCAAATGGCAGGTGCAGCCTATTACCCGCAGGCTACTTTAAGCCGGACCCAATTACCCAACGAAGACAGCGACCGTCAAACCATCACAGTGAGTCAGCCAGTGGTCAATGTGGATCGCTGGCTCAGTCTTCAAGAAAAAAATCCCCGCAGCGCCATGGCGGAGACTGTTTTGGTCAAAAGCCAGTACGACCTTGCCCTGCGTTTGCTCAAAGTGGTGAGCACACTCTCGGAATCTCGTGAAAAGCTATTGCTCAACAAAAGTGCGCTTGAAGCCTTGCAAGCTCAAATGGCATCTGCACAACGTGCCTACGAGCTAGGTCGGGGCACTATTACCGATGTGTATGACAGCAAGGTTCGTCTTGCGCAAGCGCGTTCACAAACCCTGACCTTTCAATCTGCCTTACAAGCTGCCCAAAGACAATACGAAAATATGGTAGGCGAGCCACCACAGCCTGCCAGTTACACACTGAACAAGGCCGGTGTTGAACTCAAAATGCCCAGCTTGCAAGAGTTTATGAACCAGGCGCGGCGCGGCAATCCCAACATACGCGCCAGAGAACTGGCCAGCACCGTTGGCGACATCACTCGCAAGCGTGTCAGGGCTGTGTTTTTGCCTTCGATCAATGCCACCGTTCAACGCTCTTCGTTGAATGGCACATCCACCACGTCATCCGGCATTGCGTTGCGACTGGATTTACCTTTGGATATGACAAGCTATTTGAAGCTGAAAACGTCTGACCTCGACCAACAAAAGTTGCTTGACCAAGAGCGTGATACCAAAGAGCAAGTCATGCTCGATATTCAGCGCCTGTACAGCGAAGTTCAATCGTCCATGTCTGAAGTGGCCATTCGCCGCGATGCCATTGCGGCCGCTGAACAAAGTGTGAGTGCCAACGAACAGAGCTTTACGGGCGGCGTGCGTACCAAGATTGATGTGCTCAATGCCCTGCAAGCGCTTCACCAAACCAAAAGCGATTACATCACCACGCTATTGCAATTGGGTGAGCGATTGTTAAACCTGCAAGTCAGCAGTGCGGTCAATATTGAGCTGGCGCTTCAACAAGTTCAGGCGCAGTTGTTTCAATACTGAGGATATCCCAAGCGCTTAACGGATAAGTTTTCTACGTCAAAAATTATGCAAAATTCGCTTCTAACGCGCTCTGGTATTGCGTTGAGTGCTACGTTTTTTGAAATTATTAGGTAGAAAACTTATTGTTAATCACTTATGGTTTGTCATGGCATCCTAACGAGATATGGCGATGACGCTGTCCCAATTGCTACAGCAGGCCGATTCCCATCGCAAGTCATCGCACTGGCTTGATGCACTGCATGACTATCAGCATGCACAACAACAGCAACCTGATAACTCAGTCGTTGCCCATAACATCGCACTGTGCCACCTCGCTCTTGACCAGGTGGACGATGCCATTGTGCAAAGTCGGCACGCTTTCACACTGAATCCCAACCTGTGGCAATCGGTGCTTGTTTTGGCCAAAGCCCTTGCCAAGCGCAACGACAAGCCCGCAGCGCTGGCCTTGTTGCAACAGCTTCACGCTCAATTACCCCAAACGGCTGAAATTCGCATTGAACTTGCCAAACTCACTTTGCATGTATTGGGTGACGCAGTGCAGGCACGTCAGTTGGTTGAACCCTTGCTGAACCATGAACACCATGGTCGCGATGCACAAATCACCCGCTTGGTGACCCAACTCTATGACCGTGACCCTGACATCACAGCCCAGCAGGTCAATCAGGGTTTCCTGGACTATGGTGTGCAAAAGCAAGATGCAGCACTGCAAGCTCAAGTGAATGCCGCGCTGGCAGCGCCCATTCGCTCCACATCACACCATCGTCGTCTCAGGGTTGGCCTGATCTCGCCCCAGTTTTTTGCATCGCCGGTGTATTTTTTCACGATAGGTGCATTGCAGTATCTTGGCATGGCTGTTGATTTGATTGTTTTTAACCGTGGCTCCAAATCCGATTGGGCGACAAAAATCTTTAAGCGAATTGCCAAAGACTGGTTGGATGTGGGGGGACTGACCGCAGAGCAGCTTGCCCTGGCCATTGCCCGCCAGAGCATTGATGTTCTGGTTGATCTGGGTGGCTGGATGGACCCTGTGGCGCTCCAGGCGCTGGCGACCAAACCCGCCAAAAAACTATACAAATGGGTGGGGGGGCAGTCTGTCACCACAGGGCTGCGCAGTTTTGATGGTTTTTTGAGCGACCGTTACCAAACCCCCGCAGGCAGTGATGCTTTGTACAGTGAACCTTTGATTCGGCTCAAGTCGGGTTACGTCACTTACACAGCGCCGCCTTATATGCCATTGCCCCAGCCGCCAAAATCGGACACACCCCTTGTTTTTGGTGTGATTGCCAACCCAGCCAAGGTATCACGCGCCTTTTTGGCAGACCTTGCCATGCGCCACTCTCGTTGGCAATCCTGTCACCATCAGCCCATCACCTTGCGTCTGATTGATTACCGCTATCAGCATGAAGCGGTTTGCCAGCGCGTGCGTGCGGCTTTGACCTCTGCCACGGTCGAATTTGTCTGCCCTGCCAGTCACCGCGACTATTTGAGCGCCGTGGCACAGTTGGATGCTACTCTTGACACCATGCCCTACAGCGGTGGCTTGACCACCATTGAAGCCTTAACCCTAGGTGTTCCCGCTTACACCCATGTGGGTACACTTTTTTGCGAACGTCATACCGTCGCCCATTGCCTTTATGCGGGGTTGCTCTTGGCAGATTGCTGTCTGGATCGCTTGGACGGGCTTGGTTTGTCAGGCAGAACGGGGCAAACCCTGCTTCAATCCAATAGCCCTCGTGTCGATCACGTCACTTTGGCAGATGAATTGCTCGGCATCTTCAGCCCTTGACCTTGAGTGTGGGTCAAAATTTTTACAAATTTCTACTTCATCCGTTTTTTATCCACAGCACCATGACCACCACCCGCCTCAAAGCCGCCGGCAGTTTGGCAAAAAAAACACCTGCTAAAAAAGTTGTGCCTAAAGTTGCTCCTAAAGTTGCTCCTAAATCACCTCAAGTCTTTAAATTGGCAAAAGCTGCTGATACAACTCCTGCCGCTGTCTTACAGGCAGCTCCTGCTGCGCTGCGGCTTTTTCAGGTCAATGCTGCACCGGCGGTTCAGGTGGATACTGCTTTTGAATCTTACGCACTTCCCACAACGGCCAGCTCCTTGCCGTTGATCGACGGTATGCGTCAGTTAAGTTGTGACCCTGTCGTGCAAGCCAGTGCGTTGTGGGGCATGATGCCTCAGGACTTCACGCAACGCACAGGTTTGACGGGCGATGCCTTGCGAGAGGCCATCATGGCGCGTCCGGGTTATGACCTTTATTTTTGCCATGCTCACCCCGAACTTGAAGCCACTTACCACAACCCTTGGCTACAAGCCGAA
Source organism: uncultured beta proteobacterium (assembly GCA_903920405.1). Classification (GTDB taxonomy): domain Bacteria; phylum Pseudomonadota; class Gammaproteobacteria; order Burkholderiales; family Burkholderiaceae_C; genus Rhodoferax. Next base: position 6,154 of record CAIXMC010000256.1, on the reverse strand, counting down.
GTGTCTCACCCCAACTTTGTGTTGCTGGCCTCTGCATTCCTCAAAGCCGCTGATTTGCCTGAAGCGCCGCTTTATATGCTCACACATTCTGCCCTGTTTGCAACAGGGCATTTGCTGGTGGCAAGCCCCGCTTTTTGGACAGCCTACATGGCCTTTATCGACCATACCCTGTCACAGGCCCAAGCCACATTGGGCAAAACTGCCCGCATTGCCTTGTTTGAAGAACAGCCGCAGCCGGGTCAATTCAGCTATCTTTACCTGATCGTGGCACGGCTGATCGGCTTTGTTATTGGCAGCAAAAACCAGACGTGGCGGGCATGCAAATTGCCCCTGCCGCCTGAAACCAGCCTGAACCCACATTTACGATTGTTGCGTGAGTTGAAAGACACGGCCATTGTCCAGCAGTCGCGCTGGCTCACGGCGTGTTGGGGTAACTACCGTGCGCTCTACCTGGCACACACCCTGGGCAAAACCTGGTTAAGCTCGCACCTTGCAGCCATCAGTCCCAAAACACTTCAGATGGGGCAGCCACCGGTGGGCATTGACTACGCCTATCCACCCACCATGGCAGGCCAAAACCCATGAAATGGCAGTTACTTCGTGCTGCACACATCACAAAAACTCTGATGCCTGACGAGGGTCACGCCCAGACCGTGATCGTGATGCCCAGCACCGATGCCGATCAAGCCAGCCGTGCAGCTCAACAACTGGCCAGCCGCGCCACAGAATGCCATGCCATGATTTTGGTGGTGATGGACGATGAGGGCGAAGGTTTTACTGACATTGTCAACCGCGTTTATCGTGCCACGCACAGTGATTATTTTGGTTATGTAGCGCAAGATGCCTACGCGGGGCGGCGCTGGTTGCCGCTGGCTTTGCAAACCCTGACCCAACAGCACAAAGGCTTGCTGGGGTTTAATGATGGCAAGTGGGGTGGCGCACTGGCGGCATTCGGGTTGGGGCAACGTTCATGGCTGGATCACAACTACGATGGGGACATTTTTTTCCACGGTTACACCCAGCACTATGCCGACACTGAACTGACCATGCTCGCCATAGGTAACGCCCAATATTGCTATAACCCGAACGCGGTGCTGGTTGAAGTCGATTGGGGCAAAGATGCCAAAGCTGTGCAGCCATTTGATAGACTACTTTATGCACAACGAAAACTGGGCTGGATCAAAGAGCACGTCACACACCCCGCCTGTCTGGAGCTATTTTCATGACCATTATTTGTATCACGGGCAACAGCCCGCAAGACCTCGCTGAGGTTGTTAGTCAATTTCAGCAAGCTGGCATGTCGGCGCCTCTGCCTTTGCAGCGCGACCCTGCCCTCACCCTGGGCATTTGGCACCAGCGTGTATGCGCCTCTGCCCGATCGGGTGTCCATATGCCGGAAGTCAGCATTCAACCCAGCCGTTTGTGGGAGCAACTCGCTGTTGACTTGTTGCTTTCCAACATGGACAACCCTCTGTGGGGATGGGCGGATGTCCGTAGTGTTCCACTGCTTGATTTTTGGATACAACTCGAATCAGGTATCTGTTTTGTCCTTTTGTGTCAAACCCGTGAGCAGGCACTGGCGCAGTTGATGGTGGATGGAGATGAAACTCTGGATGTGCCCCGGGCACTGGCCGCCTGGCAGCACCAGCACCTGGCCATGTTGCGTTTTCATTTGCGCCACCCTGATCAAAGTGTGCTGCTGTGGGCCAACCAGGCGCAGGCCATGCCGCAACATCTGGCAGAGCTGCTTTATCAGCGCTGGGGACTTTCGCTTCCCTTTCAACCCCTGAAAACACCCTTGATCCAGTCTCATGATGCTGTGGTGCTGCACATCGTGGGACAAATTGTTAGCCAGCACCCTGAATATGATGAGCTGGATCATGAGCTTTCGGTCACGATTGATTCATTCACTGAACAGACCACAGAGCATTTGCACCCTTCCATAGAGGAACTGATAGAAGGCTACCGCAGCCTTGCAGATCACTCCTCGGAAACCGAAGCTCTCCACGCCATCTGTCAGCAGCTCAGAGCATCCCGCGAAGAAGTGGAGTTGGTTCTGCAGCAACTCAAAATCGATGTCCAGTCTCAACATGATGCCGCCGCAAAAGTCAAACATGAGATGGAGGACCAGCGTGATGCACTGGCGCAAGAAAATGCAAAATTGATAGCGGCTAACGTAGAGCTGTCAATGGCTAGAGCACAATTGGACGCCCAACATGCAGCAGAGGCCAAGGCAAAAGCACGGGCACTTGACCAGCGTGACGCACTGGCGCAAGAAAATTCAAAATTGATAGCGGCTAACGTAGAGCTGTCAAGGGCTAGAGCACAATTAGATGCTCAACATGCAGAAGATGTTGATGCAAAAGCACAGGCACTTGACCAGCGTGACGCACTGGCGCAAGAAAATTCAAAATTGATAGCGGTCAATGCAGAGCTGTCAAGGGCTAGAGCACAATTAGATGCCCAACATGCAGCAGATGTTGATGCAAAAGTACAGGCACTTGACCAGCGTGACGCACTGGCGCAAGAAAATTCAAAATTGATAGCGGTCAATGCAGAGCTGTCAAGGGCTAGAGCACAATTAGATGAACAATGTTTGGCAGAGGTAAAAGCCAAAGAAGAGGCATTGGCTTTGCATCAGGAATCTCAGCAGGAAGGTGAGTTGTTGTTACTGCAACTTCACCAAGTGCAAGAAGAACTTGAACAGCAATTTTTGCAACACCAGGCAGCACAGGGTGAGTTGAAGAAACTCGGTGAAACAGCGAAGCAGCTTGAAGCGCTCAAGACTAAATTTGAGACTGAAACCAAAGCCAGGTCAGACGCTGATGCTCAGCGCGATGCAGCCATCAAAGCCAGGAAAGAGGCTGAGGCACAACGCGATTCACTGGCTAAAGAAAAAGCACAATTTGTTACCAATAGTGCAGATATCACCAGCGCCAAAGTGAAATCTGATACGCAATGTGATGCAGAGGCAAAAGCCAAAGCAGAGGCACTTGCCCAACGTGATGCAGAGGCAAAAGCCAAAGCAGAGGCACTTGCTCAACGTGATGCAGAGGCAAAAGCCAAAGCAGAGGCACTTGCCCAATGTGATGCAGAGGCAAAAGCCAAATCAGAAGCACTTGCTCAATGTGATGCAGAGGCAAAAGCCAAAGCAGAGGCACTTGCTCAACGGGATGCAGAGGCAAAAGCCAAAGCAGAGGCACTTGCTCAACGTGACGCTTTAGCCCAGGAAAAAGATAAATTGGTAGTAGCTAACGCGGGGCTGTCAAGCGCCAGAGCACAATCAGAGGCACAACATGATGCGGAAATCAAAGCCAAATCAGAGGCTTTGTTGCGTCTGAATGAATCTGATCGAAAAGCCGACATGTTGTTTCAGCAACTGCAACAGGCGCAAGCAGACCTTGAAAAATATTACCTGCTGCATGGGGATGCCAAAGCACAAACTCAACAACTGGCTGACCACTGGATTCGTTTTCTCCAGTCACATCCAGACTTTGCTGAGTTTGAATCCGTTGAACTTCAAGCCCAGGCAGATCCGGACCTAACGGTGTCTTGGCGTATGAAAAATGCCAGTCTGGCCGGTCGTGTGTTTGACTGTCTTGAATTTGGCACCATCGTTGAAGAGGGTGTGGCCGGTTTTGTCATTCAGCGCAACGTCAGCGGTCAAAGTCCCCTGGTCTATTGGCCTGCCAGCGCCAAAATGGATACCGAACTGACCATCATCCCCGTCAAGGGCAGAGGTGAGATAGCGCAGCGCCGTGCGGCTCATTTGGTGCAGTTGTCGGCCAGCGACTGGAGTCTGATGTTGTCCCTTCCCCGCGTCGTTTCTCAGGCACTTCTGAACACCGATGCTCACCTGTCGCCAGAACGCTGTCAAATATTGCGTGAAGCCTTGGCACGCTATACCCAGATCATGCAAACCATGCAGGGTTTGGTGCGCTTTGATGCCATTGCCCTCATTGGACAGCAAGCCACGGCACAACGTGATGTGCTGGCCATCCAATTGAACCCCATGCACTTTGCACAGCTTCGTCTGCCTGTCTTTGAATTCCAGGTGCAAATCAATAAAACCGCTTCTGGCCATGCACAATCTGCACACCTGATTTTTGACGAAAAAACTGCTCAAGCGCCATTTTTGTCCTGGGTCACCAACGTGCCGAGCACTGGAGGCCAGCCCGTCATGGCCTTGCGACTGACACCTGCGGGTTGGGACACCTCCAACTGGTCTGCATTGGTACAGGCAGATCAAGACTTTGTTCAATCCCTGGTGGGCAGTTTGACTATTATGCTGATCACACTGCAAGTGCGTGGTGCTCGGGTGACCAACGCCTGGCAAGACTGGTTCAAGATGGCCGCTACATTGCGTCAATGGTCACGCCAGCCCTTGATTTCCAAAACCCCCATCTCTGTGCCACAGGCCGATGTCTTGGTAGATACGCCAGTTTCTGATGTTTCTGATGCGCCGTCAGAGCCACTCGTCTCTGAAGAGTCTGTCGCTACTCCCAAGAAGATACACCTACCCAAAATGGCCGATTCAACCCAAGCCCACATTCCCACCAAAACGGTGAATTCGGAGAAAGTGGTTACTTTTGCACCAATGCCGAAAGCACCACGAGGTAAAGGCTCCAAAAAAAGGTGATTGCCTGCTGTCTTCATTCTTACATTGAAAGCGTGTCATCCGATGAAACCAACTCTTGTCCCTGAAAAGCTGCTCCCCTGTACTTTGCTTGCCGGTTTGCTGCATGCCCTTAAAACCCTCTATCCGCCAAGTCTGATGGTGCATGTGGGGGCAGGGCGAGGGCAGGGCGATCTTCACACTTGGCAATCCTGGGGTCTGGAGAACGTTTGGTTAATAGATGCCGATGACAAACGTTTAGCCTGGGCAAACGATCGGGCTTCTACAGACGAGTGGCGTGTGATTGCCTCGACTTTGGCAGGCCAGGCCGCCCTTGCCAACTACCATCTGGCCAGCAGCCCTGACGAAGACAGCCTGGTACCGCCAGAACAACTGCGGCGTTTGTGGCCGAACCTTCGTTCCAGGCATACTGAAGCACGTCAAACACAAACCCTGGATCAAGTGATGTCTGACGCTCTCGGCGATTGGGCAGAGGACAGTCCGTTGGGTTGGTTGATGGTGGATTGCCTGCCTGCGCTGGAATTGCTGATGGGCAGTGTTCAAACCCTGACACGGATGCAACTGGTCTGTGTTCGCGTGGCGCAGTTGGGTTTAACTTCGGATGACGATGGCCTTGATCAGGCAGCCGTCACACGGTATCTTGCACCCTTGGGCTTTGTTCCCATTGCCCATGTGCAGGGCAACCACCCCGATGTGGGTCACGCCATTTATACGCGCGATTTTGCACAGGAAAGATTAAAACTGATAGCTGATAATGCAACTCTGGCAACAGCCTTAGACGAATTAACCATCCAGCGTGCCATAGAGGCGCAGGCCAAATTTGAGGCGCTGATGCAATGTGATGTGGAAGTTCAGGCCAAAGCTGAAGCACTGGCACAGCGCGACATTGAAGTCAAAGCCAAGATACAGGCACGTTCGTACCGTGATGAACTGGTGAAAGAAAAGTTGGCACTGACAGCCGCCCTGGACGAGCATGCCACTCGGGTGACAGAACTTCAAGACACACTGGCATCGCTTCAGTCGCAACATGACAGGGTGGCGAATGACAAATTAAAACTGGCTGCTGAAAACCAGGAACTCACCAGCATCAGAGCGCAATTGAGCATACAACGCAACAGGGAAGCTCAGGATAAACTGGATGCACTGGCACAGCGTGATGCACTGGCAGAAGAAAAGTCAGCCCTGACAGCAGCGCGTGATGAACAAGCTCAACTGGCAGCAGACCGTCAAACTGCTCTAGCGGCCATTCAGGCACAGCGTGATGAGTTGGCAGAAGAAAAAACAAATTTAATAGCAGTCAATACAGAGCTGACAAGCGCTAGAGCGCAATTGAATGCACAACGTGATGCTGAGGCCAATGCCAAATCTGAAGCCTATTCACAGCGTGATGCACTGGCAGAAGAAAAGTCAGCCCTGACAGCAGCGCGTGATGAACAAGCTCAACTGGCAGCAGACCGTCAAACTGCTCTAGCGGCCATTCAGGCACAGCGTGATGAGTTGGCAGAAGAAAAAACAAAT
>CAIXMC010000255.1 GCA_903920405.1 uncultured beta proteobacterium | reverse complement strand
GAACGCCGCATATCGCCGCACAACCCATCCGCGACCGGCCTATGCGGCGTTCCTTCAGAACGCATTGCAAACTTCCATCCCGTTCCCCGTTCCCAGGGTTGCACCCTGGGCTGGTATGCCACGCCCCTTTGGGGCTTTGCGTGGTTGATGTGGCTCATGCTTCAACCGCCTCTACCGATGGGAAAAGCAGCTTTGTGCTCCAGATCAGGTGGATGAGGATGTTGGAGAGAGATTGCGGCATGGTTAGTTCTTCAACCTAAATTCCTCGGTTACCCCGTAGTCTGCACAGCGCGTGCAGGCAATTCAGGGCTTTGTAGGGCAGAAAGCCGTCATGCACCAACACACCTCGGAATTGCTGTAGCAGGGCAAAGGCTTCAAATGCTTCACTGCCGCGCTTGGGGTGGCTACCTATCCATGTCAGTTTCTCTGTGGCCAGCACATGCAGCCAATGGTTTTTTTTGTCTACCCTTACGCCGGTTTCGTCGGCATTCAGCACGGCTGAACTGACAGCGGCTTGGCCGATCGCATTCACTGTGAGTAGCAAAATTTCTGCGCCTGTAATAGCCGCCTTGACATCAGACCCTGACTAACTTGGGTTTGACCATGATTGAACCTAGATTCCTCAGTTGAACGCACCCGAGTGGGCTACTGGCGGCGCGTCTGGGTAGGCGTGACGACGCGGCAAAGCTACTGCCTGCAAGGAGGAACAACACCCCCAGACGTGTCGCCAGCAGCTCAATCGGGTGCGTAGCGCTATCACCCAAAGGGTGAACTCCATCGAAGTCACAAATATCAATTTTCATAACAGTTTAGTGAAGATAATAAGCGGTCAACTGAGGAATCCAGGTTGAATCGCACCCGGCTTTATTCCATACTTAAAACCAGGCGCTTACCCAGAACGCGGGCTGCGCGATCCAGTGTTTTTAGACTAGGCCAGTGGCGCGGGTCTTCCAGCCGTTTGGCTTGTGGCCAACTGGTGTTGAGCGCACGCGCCAAATCTGCCAACGTGCGCGAACCACGCGCGTGACGCAGCAAAAGCACGGCCTGTGTTTTGGCATCAGGTGCAATGTCATGAGCGCATGAAACGTTTTGGCTTGGCTCGGGAATATCTTGCCCTTCATCCATGCGCCCTTGCAGGGTGAGCGTTAGCACCTCTGCTGCGTTAAAAAGTGCCTCTTCCATGGTATCGCCTTCAGTAAAAGCTTCATCCAAATCAATAAATTGAACACAAAAGCCACCTGTTGGATCGGGTTGAAAAGTGGCGGGGTAATAGATTGCCATGGTGTATTCCTAACTGTGAAGTTTTATGCCGGTTTGCCGTTCAATACTGGCCACGGTACCAGGTTTGACATCTCGAGTACCATGCAACGGCACAGACGTTCTGGCCGAATCCTTGCCCAAACGGACATGGCTGCCCTCTTGACGCAAGACCTGCCAGCCTTGGGCCTGCAATTTTTTGATGATGTCTTTGGCATTCATGGCTGTGATTATCTATCAAATTTGGTCTATAAAAAGTCAGCCAGCGAAGCGCGTAAGCCATCTCCCAATATCCGCCCCGTCCGTGTCTGGCCGTCTTGTGAATTGCATGATGTTTTAGCCCTCTAAGGATGTGGTCAGTAATAAGTTCCCCATTTGGCTCGTCAGATTTGGGCGCACTGCGTCGTTACAAATCGCTGATGTGGCATGGCCACACCGCGCGATTTGCGCCTAGCATTGCATCTTTAACTCTGACGGCCAAATGGGGAACTTATTACTGACCACATCCTAATGCACGCCCAGTCTGCGTTAGTAGCTATCAATAAAATAGCGAAACCCTGTCTATCGTGAAGGTGTTTTTGCAGCCCCTGTTGGCAAAATCAAAACGAATCCAGCGGCATAAAAGCCAGCACATCGGTGGTGAGAGGATCGAGAAAGACCGTCCAGAACATTTTGCGACCGACCATCGGTAAATAAACCAGAGACTCTGGTTTTCTGCCCGTGCTGGCGATGGCAGCATCAATCGCGGCAGACTGCGACGCAAACCGGGTTTTCAGAACAGCCACGGGTTTAGACGCTTGCGAAATGTTATTTTGGGCAGATGCGTAGGGTTGCCACAGATCAGGCCGTGCACTTAACGGTAGGCCTTGCAATGCGGCCAGCGTAGCCTCCATTTTTTCCTGCCCATCTTTGAACGGTCTCAGGGACAACAGAGTTGGCCCCGTGAGCGGCAAGGCGTTCACACCGTGCGGTGTTTTGGGCAACAATTCAGGGGGCACATCGACCGCATGGACCACACGAAAACGGTCATATTCAAACACCAAATGCACCGGCCTGGCCACACACACCGTCCACAAGCCGTAACCCAGAGCAGTCAATTGAAGCAACGCCACCACCGTCAAATCGCGACGCAATTCACGCCAGGGCTTGGCGCGGTTAAAAATGGTTAAAGTCATCAGTGGCCCCAGAATGACATCGACGGACACCACAATCAAAAACAATTCACGTCCCCCTGAAATTTCGCGGTAGGGGTAGGGATACCAGACCACAAAAACAAGTAACGCTGCCAGTAGCGCGATGGACAGGCTGATGCAAAAATGGATGCCGCTGGCTTTGAAGCGGTCTTTCCAGCGAGGTACCCAAGATGTAGGAAGGCGAAATACGGAGCGTGTGTTATTCATAAAACTCACAACCATGATTAAAAAAAGTAACTACTCAGGTTTTAGACATCCACTATCGCTCCCTTGCTCTTGGCGTGTGAACGTAAGCATTGCCCCGCCAGCGGCGTACATCTGCTGTGGACGCGAAAGCATTGAAACGATACATCGATAGAGATGTCTGGTGAAATGATGGGCGTAGGAGTGTACGGAGCAGCGTTCCACCGCGAAGAGCGTGGGAACGATAAAAAAAAAGCCCCGCCATTTGACTGGCGGGGCTCTAGAACACCACGTTAAGTAATGTTAATCAGATTAAATCTTAGTATTGTCTATTAAACGACAATAGCAGCATCAAGAGTACAAGTTTTTGGAATAAGTTTCTGTATTACATTTGTTGTGCAAGCCCAAACCCCTGTACCGGCAGTCCGCGTCCATTTTATTATAGTACCATCAACATCAGTACCGCCCTTCATTGTGCATGAAATAGAAGCGGCACCAGTAACTGCGACTGCCGAGGTATATGCACTGCAGCGTGATGATGTTGCAGCTTTAAATCCTAGCAGATCAAGAACCGGTAATGTATTGCCAGACAACGCAGTAGCATCTGCAGCAATAATTCCCTGTCCAAGTTTATCATCAATATTAACTTTAGCTCCTGAAATTTCCGCTAAAGCGGTTGTTACCTGCGCTTTAGCCGTGTAATCCTGATAAGCCGGCAAAGCCACAGCAGCCAAAATACCAATGATCGCCACGACAATCATCAATTCAATCAGGGTAAAACCCTTTTGCATACTACGTTTCATGAGAAGCTCCTAAAAAAGAAAATTAAGAAAAAACAAACTAACCGATCATCTATCAGCAGAATCCATGCCAGTTCTCTTGATACCCTCATCCGCACTGTTTCAGGCAACCTGATGTTCAATGTCCATCCCAAACCTGACATTTCGTGTCATTCACATGCAAAGGCGGACATTTTTGGTCACATCCATCCCGACATTCATCGCAAAGCCTCAGCCCAAACGAATGAGGTCTGTCGAAACCATCGCCAAGATGGATGCTGACGCGGCGGGAATGTTCAGATTCTTTAAGCATAAAAACAGGCTCTAGCACTTGTCAGGCCTGCATAGTGTGCTATTAAAAACAGAGTGGTTGATGGGTTGATGGTGTGCCGACAAAATGTCCAACCCCCTTCAATCAACGCTTCGTTATCCATCACCACACCCAGCAACGTATGCAGTGTGCGGGCATCGTAGCCATCGTGGTTGGCTCTATGACGCTGATACTATCCCAAGCGTACCGTGGCATATACTTTTGCTTTATCCAAATTCTTGGCAAAGCTAAAACCATGACTGCAACCACTGTGTTTGTTAATAACCGTAGCCAGGCTATCAGGCTACCCGCTGAACTTCGTTTGCCTGAGTCCGTTAAACGGGTGGACGTTCGCGCCCATGGTTGCGAGCGCATCATTGCTCCACTAGGGCAGACATGGGACAGTTTTTTTTTGGATAGCCAGCAAGTGGCAGACGATTTTTTACAGACCCGCGCCAGTCAAAACCAACCCGATCGTGATGGGTTTTGATGCTGCTTTATCTGCTTGATACCAATATTGTGATCTATGTGATCAAACGTAAGCCTATCTCTGCCTTGCATTTGTTTAACCTTCATGCAGGTCATTTAGCTATTTCAGTCATCACATTGGCTGAACTGTTGCATGGTGCTGAAAAAAGCAACGCACCCCAGCGATCCTTGTCTGTCGTTGAAGATTTTTGCTCGCGTCTGACTGTATTGCCTTACGGACCCAAAGCCGCACAGCATTACGGCAACATTCGCCATACCCTGGAAAAGTGCGGGCAACCTATTGGCGTCAATGACTTGCACATTGCTGCACACGCTCGCAGCGAAGGGCTAACGCTTGTATCCAATCATCTGCGCGAATTTGAACGCGTAGAAGCACTGCAATTGGCCAATTGGGCGGTGTAACCTGGCAGCTTGTCGAGAGTGAAAGTAAATTCAAATGATCACGCACATAATCTTTTTGATAATCTTGTATTGTGTAACTCATGGCTATTTTCTCCTGTTGATATCTTTCAAACAAATCATAAACGATGGTGCTTATTTCAGGCTGGTTAATTTGGTATTGACCCATCAAGTGATGTGGTACGTGAGCCAAAAACCTGGGAGCGATGGCATCTCGCCCTCGCTCCCAGAATCCAACATCACTTTGAATCGCACCCGGCAATCTCAAGAACTGGTGGTTGAAATAAGCGAACCGTGAGTACTGAGAAATTTATCATCATGCAATGTTGAGATTTTTAAGCATAAAAACAGGCTCTAGCCCTTATCAGGCCTGCATAGTGCGCTATTAAAAACAGAGTATTTTTATCGTTCCCACGCTCTGTGCGTGGGCACGTAGGCATTAACGCACCAGCGGTGTCCATCTGCTGTGAACGCGAAAGCATTGAAACGATCAATCGCTGTCAGCGCTCTACATCCCCGCCCTGAAGAACGGGGTTTTTTCGCGCAAGACTGATAAAACCCCCGCACGGTGACAGAGTGCTGGGGGTG
>CAIXMC010000254.1 GCA_903920405.1 uncultured beta proteobacterium | reverse complement strand
GGCACCACTGCGCTGGTTGCTGCCAACAGTTTGGCAGATGACTTGAGCGATGGCAAGATTGATACTGCGTCGTTTGTGGAGAACATGACGGCAAACAAACGTGCAGTTGCTGACACATTTGCAAACATTGACAGCCAAAACCTGATTCACAACGACGATACCCTGCTTGGCACCATGCAGTCTGATGTGACCCACATCAATGTGCCAGCCAATACCAGCGTCACCGATCTGCAAAAAGCCAAGGCATTTTTTGCTGAACTGCGCACCACCCTCAAGGCTTTTGCAAACGGGTCAGAAACCGGTTTTCTCAATACCCAAGCCACCACAGCCCAGACAGACCTTCAAGCCACCATCGCACCTTCGTTCAACCAAGTGACCGACCGACTGGAAGCCTTGGCTGTTGCAGCCAAGGTGTATGAAGATGCCGTTGCCTACACAGCCTCCAACACCCAGGGACTCACGCAAGGGACAGCCCCCAACGACAGCACCCAACCCGTGCTCACCTATCAAACCGGCAGCCTTGTCGCCGCATGGTACGGTTATGGATCGTTTGAGCAATGCTGGACTAATTCTGTAGATTCCGGCAAGATAAGCCAGGTCTCCTGCAACAGCATTGTTCCTGCAACCGCTGACTGGATGAACAATCGACTGAAGTTGGTGGTTTTGACGATCAAACCCTCTGCTGCCGTCGCCAACCAATACGATTACACCGCCACGAGGTACAACGCGGATGTGTCGGTCACGTTCGACTCGGGCTATCCTGTTGTAACGCTGGGCACGCCAACGAAGGCCATCAATGCCTTGGCCAGTACAACCACCACCCCGGTGTATGAACCTGTCGGTACTGGCACTTTCTCAAGCCTCATGACTGGCACAGAAGTCACAGGCATGAAACTCAACGGCACTTTGCCACCGTCATCAAACCTGTGCGTAGCACCTCAAACCATCTCTGTCATTGAGCAAAGTCCCAACTGTCCCACCGGACAAATTGAGATCGCTGCTACCGATGTGGACAAGGTGGTCATTGATGCCACACGCACTGCCTTGCCTACAGCCCACCACTACCGCTACAAACTCAGTGGATCGGTCTCCACGGTCAATGCCATGGATTCAACCAAAGTTTCTAGCATGTCCCTTGGCGATGGCACCTACATTGACCAGGACGAGACCAACGAGGCCACCACAGGCAGTCTGACCATTGGGGGCGCATTGATTGGCACGGTGCAAACAGCAGCCAACAAATTTGTCGGCACCATGACGATGGGTGACTTTATGTCGGATAAATCAGGACGGGGATATATCCCGACCCGTGTCACTTTCAGTGGCAGCGTCCATGACATCAGTGCAGCAGGAACAGGACAGTATTTAACGGGCGATTTGGGTGTCAATGTCACGGACTACAAACTGTACGATACCCGTTCTCCTGAATCTGCCACCAATTATTTGCACGCTGCATTCACCTTCACAGGTCAGGTGCAGGCAACGGATCGGCCAGTGATGAAATTGGCACTTGCCGGCAGTACGACCGGTCCCGACAGTATGAGCATCACCCTGAACTACAGTTACGATGACATCAGCATCACCGGTTCAGGCACACTGTCTCCTGAGGGGAACACCATCACGCTTTCCAATCAGGATGGCATTTCAATCACCAAAAAGACAAACCAGGATGCTGTAGTGACTTCCAAGTCAGGCATCACATTGGCGACCATTGACGGCAATACCATC
>CAIXMC010000253.1 GCA_903920405.1 uncultured beta proteobacterium | reverse complement strand
ACGTTGTCAAACAGGTTCAGTACCGAACCAGCAGCACCGGTTTTTGGCTCTGCAGCAGCAAACACCACACGTCGAAGGCGGGATTGCAACAAGGCACCTGCACACATCACACAAGGCTCCAGAGTCACAAACAATTCGCAATCTTCAAGCCGGTAATCGCCTAACGCTGTGGCTGCTTCGCACAATGCCACAATTTCAGCGTGGGCACAGGGGTTATTTTGAGAAACAGGCGCATTGTGCGCAGCAGCGATGAGTTGGCCTTTGCGTAACACAACAGCACCTACAGGAACCTCGCCAGCCAAAGCAGCACGTTGCGCCTGCTCCAAAGCCAGTAACATGGCTTGTTCGTCGGTCAAGTGCATGGATACCACCTATGAAAATAGCCGTACATTTGCATGGTGGCATAGGGTTCATATCGGCTTCCCACTTAAGGCGGGACAGAGATGGAGTTAGCTGAATCGGCTTGCGACTCCATCTCTGTCCCGCCTAAAGTGGGAAGCCAAAAATGGATTCCCACCTACGCGGGAATGACGGGTGCGTTTGTTGAGGCGGGCTGTACTCTCTAACCCACTGAAGGATGTCGATCAGTGTTGGTTGTTCCGGCAGATTCAAGCCATTGGCGCACCCGTGTGGCATCGGCCAATCGGGAAAGTTTGCCCACGGAATCCAGAAAAACCATGATCAGTTGACGACCTGCCACTTTGACTTGCATCACCAGACATTGCCCCGCTTCCGAGATATAACCTGTTTTTTGTAAACCAATATCCCATGACGGGTTTTTAACCAGCCGGTTGGTGTTGTTGTATTGCAGTACACGGTGACCTACCTCAACAAAGTGCTGTGGCGTGGTGGTGAGTTCACGCAGCAGCGGTTGCTGATGCGCTGCACCCACCAATTTGACAAGGTCGTGTGCGCTGGAATGGTTCAGGCTGGACAAGCCAGTCGGTTCAACATAGTGCGTATCGTTCATGCCAAGCGTCCGGGCTTTGGCATTCATCAGTTGAACAAATTGTGCCAATCCGCCAGGGTAAGTGCGCGCCAAAGCGTGTGCAGCACGGTTTTCACTGGACATCAGTGCGAGTTGTAGCAATTCACCACGATTCAATTCTGTGCCAACGCCCAAACGCGAGGAGCTTCCTTTTTCAGTATCTACATCGTCTTCAGTGATGGTGATCATTTCGTCCATTGGCAGATGGGCTTCATTCAGGATCAGTCCGGTCATCAACTTGGTCAGCGATGCAATGGGCAGCACTGCAAGGTCGTTTTTGCGTAACAATATTTCATTGGTATCTTGATCAACCACCAGCGCCACACTGGACTTGAGGTTGAGATGGTCAGAAGATGTGCGCACACCAGGTGTTGGTAGCGCCTGAGGAACGGCAGCTATACGCTTTGTGCGCTTGGCAAGAGAAACAACATGCAAAGGTTTGCGTTGAATGCGGGGAGATACCTTACGCTTGGCAACCAAATGAGCATGATTGAGTTTGACTGTCGGCATCTTTTTCTTGGGTGCTGCCTGCACCGTTGGCATCAGAAAAGACAAGCTCAATACCATAAGTAAACAAAGCCAGAATCGCGATTTTTTGCCACAAACACTCAATTTACCGTTAGTCATTACATGGTCTCCTGCCAAGATCGATCAGAGTTTGATTTTAACGTGAAAGAACCGGGGCGCGAAGGTATCTCGCCCTCATGTGTTGAGGGAAAAATGCCCTCGCTCCCAGGTACTTTCATCATTTGGAGTGAACTGGATGCCATGAAAATTAGAACGTGCGGTGACTGACTTTAAGCCGTATGGCATTGACTCCAAGCCCTTTGACGCGCAAATGTGCTTCCAGGGCGGGCAAGAGCTGGCGCAGTTTGGCAGCAGTGTTGTTGTTGT
>CAIXMC010000252.1 GCA_903920405.1 uncultured beta proteobacterium | reverse complement strand
CCGCCCCAAAACTCGTTGGCCATCTCGGTCATTCGAGTGTGGACATTTTGCATGCTGCTGCTTTGTGACCACCGCTCTTTGGGCCAGTGGGCAAAACCGTGGGCGTAGGTGCTGGCAAAAATGGGCGTTGTCATTTTGCGCAGCATATCGGCCAAGGATATTTTTCTATGTTGCGCGCGCATATCGGCCAGTTTGTTGATTTCATTCAGTGCGCGTTGGCCCAGGCGTTTTTTGAGATTGTGTTCAGTGGTAGTCAGTGAATCGCGCTGAAAACCATCGTCAAGCAACGCCGAATCGAATTGGGCTGCCACCAACACCATGCGTTTGACACCTTTGCCCGGCAGTTGGCGAGCAAGCAAATCCATGTCGGACTGATCCAGAAACTGGCTGCAACGCGACAGAAAAAACACCACATCGCAGTTGGCCATGTACTCGCGTGCTTTTTGGGTGCGGCTGAGAACCGGATCGTTCATGCCGGGCGTATCGACCACGTCATAGCCTTGCAGCTCTGACATAGGCAGGGCCAACTCGGTCATTTTGACCAAGGGTGTGCATTTGCCGTTTTCACCCACATAGTCATTCAACCGCCCCAAAAGGTTTGACACATCTTTGGCGGGCAGGCGCAACGTCCCTTGAGCCAGAATTTGGGGAACGTCCAACTCGTGAAGCCGCACCATGGCCAGCAGGTCACGACCCACCCGCGCTTCGGGTGAAGAGCCAGCGCTGGCGGCCACACGTTCAATCTCTGACCACTCGGTGGGCGTGTAGAAAGTGACCGTCAATGTCGGCGTTTCGCCCCAGGTGATGCGAGTCAAGTTGGCCGTTTTGGGCGTGGCCGCTTCGGGCAGGATGGATTGACCATCAAATAGCAAGGCATTCAGGAAACTGCTTTTGCCGGCCTTGACTTGGCCCATGATGCCAATGCTTAGATGCAACTCTTCTTGGGAGAAGCGTTGGAGTTTGGCGGCAATATCTTTTTCAAGCTCTGCGAGTGAATCGATTTGCTGAGGGAAATCTTTGTTCCATTTGGCCAGAGATCGATTTAACTCTTCTAATCGCGTTATCCATGTTGGGGTATTATTTAGCATTTAGACCACCAATCTTGTCTCTGATATTTTTCGAAACTTGTCGATATCTCCCCCGAATTATTCAATATGTTTTTATAATAACATGTCTCAGTTGGATGGTAGGTACTACCGAAGTAAGCTACATAACTTGCAATAAATTTGCTATGTGTGACAGAGCGCACCGTTGATCCACCATCGTCGTTATAACCAAGTTGAACTGATGTATTATTAAAATTACATCCAATAATAGATGATGTGACCTTAACAGGTTTTGTTCTGTCTGCAAATATTGCCCCCCCACTAAAAGCAAAGGTTTCCAAATTTTTATCAATATTATTCGGATGATATGCCAAAGAAATACAATCTTCAAAGCTAGAATTGACGATGGCATTAGGGTGTAAGCAATAAGCACGAACCCCCCCGCCCAACTTGGCAATACAGCGCACGAAACTGGAATTGGAGATGTATATCCTATAATACAGTTCTTCGATACTAGTGTTACCTAAATTCATAATTGCGCCACCGACAAGAACAGGACTACCGCAGTCAGTAAAATGACAATGATCAAATGTGGCAGAAACATTAAACAATAAAAATGAACGGGCATTAACAGTACTGACTGTCAAATTGTTAAATTTTACATATCTCTCAGATGAAGGTGAATCATCTTTGGCAAAGAAATTTATGAACGTGATCGCAGTACTGCCAGCATCTTGCGCATAACAGCCAGAAATATTGGAATCGTTTATGCGAACAGTCAGTTTTTGTCCTCCACCTTTATCGCCGATGAATTCCATGATCGGTCGTACCAAGTAGCACGAATCTATGGAAACCACACCCATTGCCTTTGTTTTTATACTGCCATCTTCAGTAAAACGAATCTGTGCATTCTCCATGGACCAAGCAGTTTCAACACTCAATGCTTCGCTGATTTCCCACCATCCTGTCAATTTTCCCGTAGCGAGGCTTTTTGCAGTAAGTTGGCAATACAAATAATCATGCCACACTGCAACTTTGTCACTGTCAATACCAATCGGTACATCCGCACCAAGCGGTAAACCTAAAATCATCGCAGCAAGATTGGCTGCAATAGACAAATCGCCTTTAGGAAAGTTGAGAAAGTCCGCCAATTCACAAATTAACTCCTGGCGTGTCTCGGTCAATGGTGCATCCAGTCGGCTGAGCACCAAAGCATCCGTGAAAAAAGCAAAGTCCAACTTGTTCTCGCCTATCACACGGGCAAACTCCCTCAAACCATCTTGATCCATGGCCTGGGCACGTTCAAATAATCGCCCTTGGGCATCGCCAAGTTGCAATGAGGCCAACAACATTTTGAACACGCGGCTTTGGGCAGCACTGATCGCAGCGTCTGACAAGAGGACGGTGGCCAAAAAGGTGGCATAGGTTTCACGACTGTGCGCGTCACATGCGCTGGCCGTGTGCGGGGGAAGCGGCTGACTCTCTGGTTTCAGAGCATCAAGGTCGTTTAACAGGCGTTTCAAGTTGGTGGGTGATGTGGTCATGGTAGGCGCTTTCAATCAATTTAAGACACTAATTTCAGAACGGTAATGGGAGGCGGTACGACGCATCAGGTGCGGTAATTTTGTGATCACGGCAGGGGTTGTCAGACTTAGCAATGCAGGGCTGCAATATTGGGCAGCAGTACGGCGCAGCAGGCTATTCAAATTGCTGACATGGGCGGGTGTCGTTAGCCGCTGCAATGTTGGGCGGTAATCCAGGGTTTTTCTGTTGTCTGTTGGGCGAACTGTCAGCAGCAGTTTCAGCAAATCAAAGGATTGAATATCAAGAAGGTCGATTTCCTCTGGCACGGGCAGGGCAATGCCGACCGTGTCGCCAATAACTTTGAGAAGTTTGAAGAATTTTTGGCTGACATCTGCCAAAGCGTCTCTGAGGTTATCCATGCGCTGCAAATCTGCGATGGCACTGTTTTTAAGCGCCTCAATATCTGCCATGTTGTCATCGTCCGCTTCTTGCCGAGCAAGGATGCGATTGAGCCGGTTCAGGTGAAGGTTGGCGCGGCGTTGTTCGTCCTCAATAAACCGCGCATAGCGAGTAAACAGCCTTTTAAAGTTGCGCGCAAAGCTGATATGACGAGGGGTTTTATTCCAGGCTTCCAACTGGGTACGAACAATGTCCAGTGGATATTCATCCTTTTTACGACTGCTGACCGGAACCACAGCCAGTGGGGGCAGGTTGCGTTCGGTCAGGGTGCGCTGGATGCCACGAACAATGTCGTCCATGTCTTGCGGTGTTTTTTTGTCTGCGCGTGTGACGATAACCAGGCGTGGAATGTCGTTCTGGAGTGAAGCCAGAAATTGCAGGTCGCTTTCATTGATGCCGCCGTTTTCGGCAGACACCACCCAGACGATGGCCTGGGCAGCGTTTAACTGGGTGCGCGCCAGGCGCTCGTCGGTGCGATCGCTTCCACTGGCATCGTCTGGCCGCGTGTAGCCCGGGGTGTCGGCAAAAGCCAGTTTAGGCCACGGGAAGTTGGCACGGGTGACAAAGGCACACCCAAGCAGATTGGCGATGTGGCTGCCATAGGTGTTGGGTTCATCGTGGTTCAGACTGCTGAACTCTTCATCGCTCAAGGCCATGCGGTGACCAAAGAGGTTCAATGCACAGATGGCATCGGTTTCACCGCGCAGCAAGTAAGTGGGCAGCGAGGTGGTGGGGTCAATTTCAACCGGCAACAGGCGTTTGCCCAGCAAGGCGTTGATAAAACTGGATTTGCCCGCACTGAACGCGCCCCCAAAGGCCACGATAAATTTGCCAGCCAGTGCAGGAAAGGCGCAGAACTCACGAAAACGCTCGAGTTCTTGCGTCAATGCAAAGTAGATGTCAGCAAAATCATCAGGGCTGCCGCGTCTGGCCAGCGCAAGCAAGTCTATTTGCAGCAGTCTGCGCAGGTCATCCAGGTGGGTCTGGATGGCGCTGGCGCTTGGTTCGGCATCGGGTTGGGTGCTACGGCAAAGAAAGTGATAGCGCTCTGCCAGCGCCTGGGGTGTCAAATTGGGGGTCATCAGAGGACTCGCGTAGTGGTTAGTGGTCAGTGGGGAGTGGGAAGTGGGAAGTGGGAAGTGGGAAGTGGGAAGTGGGAAGTGTGGAGTGTGGAGTGTGGAGTGTGGAGTGTGGAGTGTGGAGTGTGGAGTGTGGAGTGTGGAGTGTGGAGTGTGGAGTGTGG
>CAIXMC010000251.1 GCA_903920405.1 uncultured beta proteobacterium | reverse complement strand
GGATATGGTCAATAATAAGTTCCGCATTTGGCTCGTCAGATTTGGGCGCACTGCGTCGTTACAAATCGCTTATGTGGCTGGGCCACACCGCACGATTTGTGCCTGGCATTGCATCTTTAACTCTGACGGCCAAAAGCGGAACTTATTGTTGACCATATCCTAACCAGATGCAAATGACCAAAAAGATACTACCTGGGTTTGGTCTCACGCTGGGATTCACATTGTTTTATCTCAGCCTGATTGTCTTGATCCCGCTGTCTGCCCTGCTTTTTAAAACATTTACGCTCACTTGGGAGCAGTTTTTAGCCGCTGTTTTTAGTCCTCGCGTGCTGGCTTCGTACCGACTGACGTTTGGGACATCCTTTTTGGCCGCTTTGTTCAATGCCGTGTTTGGCCTGCTTTTGGCTTGGATTCTCGTGCGTTACACATTCCCCTGCAAAAAAATTGTTGATGCACTGGTGGATATGCCCTTTGCGCTGCCTACTGCGGTGGCAGGCATCTCGCTGACTGCACTGCTGGCGAGCAACGGCTGGGTGGGAGCCATTCTGGTGCCCTACGGTATCGTGCTTGCATTCAATCCAAATGGCATTGTGATTGCGTTGATTTTCATTGGCTTACCCTTTGTCGTGCGTACCGTGCAACCGGTACTGCAGGACGCAGAAAAAGAGCTGGAAGAAGCCGCAGCGTGTCTGGGTGCTTCGCGCTGGCAGATATTTCGGTATGTGATTTTTCCCGAAATAACACCTGCACTGCTCACTGGCTTTGTCATGGCATTTGCCCGAGCGATTGGTGAATATGGTTCGGTCATTTTTATCGCCGGCAATGTGCCCATGGTTTCTGAAATCACACCCTTGATCATCATTGGCAAACTTGAGCAATACGACTATGCTGGAGCCACTGCGGTAGCGACTGTCATGTTGTTCATCTCTTTCGTCATGTTGCTGATCATGAACGGATTGCAAGCATGGCAGCGCAAGCGCAACGGGATGCCGTAATGATCAGCAAATCCACCCAAAAATACACTAAAGCCGGTACCACTGAACCCCTATGGCTGAAGTGGACGCTGATTGGCGTGGCGCTGACATTTGTCTTTTTGTTTTTGATCTTGCCACTGGCAGCCGTGTTCACCGAAGCTTTGCGCCAGGGTGTTGATGCGTTTTGGAACGCAATCAATGAACCCGACGCACGGAGCGCCATATTCCTCACACTGACCACGGCTGCCATCACCGTGCCACTGAACCTGGTGTTCGGTGTGGCTGCATCTTGGGTCATTGCTAAATATGAGTTCAGAGGTAAGGCGTTTCTAACCACTCTGATAGACCTACCGTTCTCGGTCTCCCCTGTCGTGGCGGGACTGATCTACGTGCTGATATTTGGTGCACATGGCTGGTTTGGTCCCTGGTTGCAAGCACATGACATTCGAATCATCTTCGCTGTGCCGGGAATTGTGTTAGCCACTCTCTTTGTGACTTTTCCCTTTATTGCCCGCGAGTTGATTCCACTGATGCAGGTACAAGGCAACGACGAAGAACAAGCCGCCCTGGTGTTGGGTGCCACTGGCTGGCAAACTTTCTGGTATGTGACGCTGCCCAACATCAAATGGGGACTGATTTATGGCGTGATTTTGTGTAACGCCCGCGCCATGGGCGAGTTTGGCGCAGTGTCCGTGGTGTCTGGCCATATTCGGGGACAGACCAACACGATGCCTTTGCATGTAGAGATTTTGTACAACGAGTACCAGTCGGTTGCCGCTTTTGCCGTGGCATCTTTATTGGCGCTTCTGGCTCTAGTGACGCTGGTCATTAAATCATTTGTGCAATGGCAGTTTGAACGTGACCAGATAGCAGCAGCCTTGCCGTCAGAACATTCTTGCAGTCGGGATCATCTGACCGCTGGGTATTTTCAATAAATCCTTCAAGAATTCATGACCATGAGTATCTCTATCCGAAATATCAGCAAAGAATTTGGTACTTTCAAGGCTCTTTGCGATGTCAGTCTGAACATTGAGTCTGGCGAGCTAGTCACGCTCCTAGGGCCATCGGGCTGCGGAAAAACCACCCTCTTGCGTATCATTGCGGGGCTGGAGAATGCTGATCAGGGCAACATTTTGTTTAACGGTGAAGACACATCCAAATTGCATGTGGGTGGGCGACATGTAGGCTTTGTGTTCCAGCACTACGCACTGTTTCGCCATATGAGCGTCTTTGATAACGTGGCATTTGGCTTGCGAATGAAGCCACGCGCTTTAAGGCCGTCCGAAGCGGTCATCACGCAAAAAGTACGCGACCTGTTGGGTTTAGTGCAGCTTGATTGCCTGTCGAATCGTTACCCTGCTCAGTTGTCTGGTGGTCAGCGCCAGCGTATTGCTTTGGCCCGTGCCCTAGCGGTTGAACCCAAGGTGCTTTTACTCGACGAACCTTTCGGAGCTTTGGATGCCAAGGTTCGCAAGGAATTGCGCAGGTGGCTGCGCCGGTTACATGACGACTTGCATGTCACCAGTATCTTTGTGACACACGATCAAGAAGAAGCCTTGGAGGTAGCCGATCGTGTTGTGCTGATGAACAACGGCAAAATAGAGCAAAGCGGATCGCCAGAACAGGTGTGGGATCATCCTGCCAGTCCGTTTGTGTATGGCTTTTTGGGCGACGTGAATTTGTTTCATGGTCGTGCGCATGAAGGCCAAATGCACATTGGCAAATACAACCACGGTCTGCGTCTGGCCAGCCCTGAACACAGTCATGCACAGGATGCCAAGGCCTTCGCCTATGTGCGTCCGCACGACATGGATGTGAATCGTCCTGTGACGAGTGAAGACTTCAGCCAGGATAGTAGCCCATCACAGCATGGCATTTTGGCCAAATTGGTACGCGCTATTCTGGTGGGTCCGCTCGCACGACTGGATTTGGTACCTCTGGACGCTTCCGATGCAGGTAGTGACGACATCATCGAAGCCCAGATCAGCGCACAACAGTATCATGACATGGACATCAAAGAAGGTGAAACACTGGTTCTGACACCGCGTAAAGCACGGGTATTTGTAGAAAGCGCAACCCCCTACGCCTCTGCGTGAATTGCTGATCGGTATTTATTCAGACCTCCCCGGAATGGCAATAGAACGTGGCTGAAATTTGGACAGATTTTTGTGGAAAAACTGAAGTTTAGAGAAAAAAGTCAATATAACTCGATGTTCAAGTTTTTAGAGGTTGGCCTTCGACATTGACAGTTTGACGCGTTTTTCAAGCAGTGATTGGCACGACTCCAAGGGAATCAGGAATTTCCATTGCAGCGTGACTTTGGAGCGAAG
>CAIXMC010000250.1 GCA_903920405.1 uncultured beta proteobacterium | reverse complement strand
TTTGTTCTACAGCCAGTTCCGTCATTCCCGCGAAGGCGGGAATCCAGAATGCACTAGATTCCCGCCTTCGCGGGAATGACGAAAATTCAAGAACTTACCTTCAGAACAAATTCACCCTGGCCATGACCACATCACTTTGAATCGCACCCGATTTTTGTGATACCCAATATCAGCAGTGAGCTATACCATTGACCCCATGACAGACCCCATCAGACAACATTCCCCCGTGATGGTTCAATATTTGAGCATCAAGGCGGACTATCAAGATACCCTGCTGTTTTACCGCATGGGTGATTTTTATGAGCTGTTCTTTGACGATGCTCAAAAAGCGGCTCGCCTCCTCAACATCACTTTGACCCAGCGCGGCCAGTCTGCCGGGCAACCGGTGATGATGGCAGGTGTGCCGTTTCATGCCGTCGATACCTATCTGGCGCGCCTCATCAAGCTGGGCGAATCCGTTGCGATTTGTGAGCAAATTGGCGATGTGGCAACCTCCAAAGGTCCGGTCGAGCGCAAGGTGGTTCGGGTGGTCACGCCAGGCACACTGACTGACCTGGAACTGCTGGGCGACAAGACCGAGGCCATTGTGTTGGCTGTTCACCAAGGTACGCGCAATCAATGCGGACTGGCCTGGCTGAGCGTAACGCAAGGCGTGGTGCAGTTGGCCGAATGTGCGGTTGATGAATTGGCAAGCTGGGTGCAGCGCATCAGCCCCGGCGAGCTGATTTTTAGCGCGGCAGCCACACCCGTTTTTGAAGCCCATTTGCGAACGATTCAATCCACGCCTGCCTTGTCCCTATCGGTTCGGCCTGATTGGCAGTTTGATGCCGGTTTGGGGCAACGCACCTTGTTGCAACATTTGCAAGCCGCGAGTCTGGCCCCGTGGCAAGCGCAGAATCTTTCATTGGCACATGCCAGTGCCGCTGCACTGTTGAGTTATGCCGAACACACCCAGGGACGGGCGCTCACGCACATCCACAGCATTCACGTTCAGCGCCCGGATGAACACATCGACCTGCCGCACACCACCAGGCGCAATCTGGAACTGGTACAAACCCTGCGCGGCGAGGATGCCCCCACACTGTTTTCCTTGATAGACACCTGCATAACCGGCATGGGCAGTCGCCTGCTCAAAAGCTGGCTGCTCTTGCCCAGACGTGACAGAACGCAGGCCAAAGAACGCCACAACGCCATCGCCGCGCTGCAATCTGGCGCGTGGGACAAACTGCGCCAGCAGCTCAAAGGCAGTACCGATGTGGAGCGCATCACCGCCCGCATTGCGCTGCGCCAGGTGCGCCCCAGAGAGCTGGTGGGCTTGCAGATAACGCTACAAAAAACAGAGCTACTAACGCCCGTCCTGTATGGGCTAGAGGCCTTTTTGACTCAAATTTCCAGCGCATTGCAGCCGCCTGAAGGTTGCTGCCCGTTGCTAAAAAGTGCCATCGCTCACGAGCCTGCCGCTGCTGTGCGTGATGGTGGTGTGATTGCCAATGGTTTTGATGCAGAGCTTGACGAACTTCGCGCCATCCAGACCGACTGCGACAGCTTTTTGCTTGAGATGGAAACCCGCGAAAAGGCACGCACCGGCATTTCCAATTTGCGGGTGCAATACAACAAGGTTCATGGTTTTTTTATTGAAGTCAGCCAGGGCCAACTTGACAAAGTGCCTGCCGACTACCGCCGTCGCCAGACCTTGAAAAACGCCGAGCGTTTCATGACCCCTGAACTCAAGGCCTTTGAAGACAAGGCCTTGAGCGCCCAGGAACGTGCGCTGTCGCGTGAAAAATGGCTGTATGACCAAGTGCTTGATCAACTTCAACCTTTTGTGCCTGCATTGACCCGATTGGCCCATGCCTTGGCCACACTCGATGCGCTGTGTGCGCTCACCGAACGTAGCCTGACCCTGAACTGGTGCGCACCGCAATTCGTCAAAGAACCCTGCTTGGATATTGAAGCAGGTCGCCACCCCGTGGTGCAAGCGCGATTGGCCGAACTGAGTTCTGGGGCATTTATTGCCAACGACACGCGCATGGGAACACGGCAGCGTATGCAAATCATCACCGGCCCCAACATGGGCGGCAAATCGACCTACATGCGCCAAATTGCCGTCATTGTGCTGTTGGCCAGCATGGGCAGCTATGTGCCCGCAACCCACTGCCGCTTGGGGCCTGTCGATGCCATTCACACCCGCATTGGGGCGGCAGATGACCTGGCAAACGCCCAATCGACATTTATGCTTGAAATGCTCGAAGCCGCGCAAATCCTGCACGCAGCCACACCCCATTCGCTGGTGCTGATGGACGAAATTGGCCGAGGCACCAGCACCTTTGATGGATTGGCGCTCGCTAGCGCCATCGCCACTCAATTGCACGACAAAACCCAATCCTTCACGCTCTTTGCCACCCATTATTTTGAACTGACCCAATTTCCTGCCACCCACCATGCTGCCGTGAACGTGCATGTAAGTGCCGTAGAGTCAGGCAAAGATATCGTCTTGTTGCACGAAATTCAGGCTGGCCCGGCCAGCAAAAGCTATGGCATTCAAGTGGCACGTTTAGCCGGTATGCCCGCAGCCGTCCTGAATCATGCCCGCCACACGCTTGAAGCCCTGGAGGCGCAAGCCACTCAAAACCAAGTGCAAATTGATTTGTTTGCCACACCGCCGATGACTGAACATGTGGAAGTCAGCGCTTTAGAGTTGTGGGTTGCAGCCCTGAACCCGGATGACTTGAATGCGCGTGAGGCGTTGGAGGCTTTGTATGAGTTAAAGAAACTGGTCAAGCCAACGACCAGAAACAGTGAACTTCAGACTTCCTGATCCGCGTGGAATGCCGGTGCGGATCAGGACTCTTGATCGCTCAGTGAAACGGTATCCACCCGAAGCTGTTGTCGAATGTTGGATGAGTTCGACTTGGCAAATTTCTCGAATTCCGCGATGGGCAAGGGGCGACTGAAACGGTAGCCTTGAAAGGCGTGACAGCCAATGCTGGCCAGAAAGTCACTCTGCGCCTGTGTTTCCACGCCCTCAGCAATAACCTCTAGCGCCATACTGTCTGCCAGGGCAATCACCATCTTGGCAATGGCAGCGTCATTGGAGTCAATCAGGATATTGCGAACAAACCCCTGGTCAATCTTGAGTTGGCTCAGTGGCAGACGTTTCAGGTAAGTCAGCGACGAATAACCCGTACCAAAGTCGTCCAGAGAGAAGTTGATGCCGATGCCCTTGAGCGCATTCATCTTGCCGATGACCGTTTCAATGATGGTGATCAGTAAACTTTCGGTCAATTCCAGTTTGAGTCGGCTTGCTTGTGCGCCTGTGCGTTTGAGCGTTTTAAACACCTGATCGACGAAGTTATCCTGGTGGAACTGGCGTGCGCTGACATTCACAGCGATGGTCAGGTGAGCCATCTCGGGATTGTTGGCCCACAAGGCAAGTTGCTTACAGGCGGTCTCAAGAACCCATTGGCCAATCGGCAGGATCAAACCGGTTCCCTCAGCCAACGGAATGAACTCGGCGGGGGGCACCATTCCGCGCAGGGGGTCCGTCCAACGAATCAGGGCTTCCACGCCTGTGATTTGATAATTTCCGTCCACCTGTGCCTGGTAGTACAAGGTGAACTGATGTTTCACAAGAGCTTCGTGCAGGCTGGCTTCCATGGCAACTCGGGCGTTGACGACGGCTTGCATCTGTGGATCAAAGAAACGCAAAGTGTTGCGTCCTGCTATTTTGGCTTGGTACATGGCCAGTTCTGCCCACTTCAAAGGCTCTTCAATGCCCTTGAGTTGGGCACCATCAAGCAAAGTGATGCCAATACTGGCGCTTCGATGATGCTCGGCGTTGCCAAGTGGGTAGGGCAGATTGAGCGTGGCAAGAATTTTTTCGCCCACGGCCTCAGCTTGAGTGGCTGCGTCGTGAGGGGTTTTGCTCAAGTCTTCCATCAGCACAATAAATTTATCACCCCCTAACCGAGCCACGGTATCGCCGTCGCGCATACAGGCACTCAATCGCTGTGCAACCAGTTGGAGTAAAAGATCGCCCTTGTCATGACCGAGGGTATCGTTCAGACTCTTGAAGTCATCCACATCAATCTGCAGCAGCGCACATTGATGCTGATGGCGGGCGCTGGCTGCAAGCGCCTGTTGCAGTCGATCAATCAGCAGTCGGCGGTTGGGCAACTGGGTCAAATGGTCATAAAAAGACAGTTGCTGAATATTTTCTGCAGCGGCCTTGCGTTCGGTGATGTCGCTGAAGATGCCAACGTAATGTGTGGTGGCACCGGTCGAGTCGCCCACGGCACTGATACTGAGCCATTCGGGGTATTCATCGCCGTTCTTGCGTTTACTCAAAATTTCGCCTTGCCACAGTCCGGTCTGCACAACGCTGTTCCATACAGCACCAAAAAAGTCCTCATCATGGCGATTGGACTTGAGCAATTGCAGAGTTTGACCCAGGACTTCGGTGGCGGTGTAACCGGTAATTTCTGTGAAAGCACGATTGACCCGCAAAATGATTTGTTGGGCATCGGTGACGGTCATGCCTTCGTGCGACTCGAAAACGGTAGCAGCAATGCGCAAGTTGGTCTCAGCTTGCTTACGGGCGGTGATGTCGCGCAGAAAAACGAAAAACTGTCCACCCTTGACATCACGGTAAGTGGTGCTGACCTCGACGTTCCAGAGAGATCCATCCTTGCGACGGTGAATGGATTCAAACTGGTCTTTGCCGGTTTCGATGATGTGCCGAATGTGTTCCAAAGTTCCTTGGGTACTTTCGATGGCAGACAAATCGTTGATGTTCATACCCAACAGTTCTTCGCGGGTGAAACCGGACAACTGGCAATAGGTCAGGTTGGTATCTTGAACTTGGCCGTGGTCATCGAGAGACAAGTAGCCGTCAAGGGTTGTCGTTAAAACGCTTTGGTAGGCTGCATTGCGATCTGCCAACACTTTTTCGCGTGCGATGGCCTGCGAAAAAAGTTTCTGGATATACCAACCCAAAAGAACGGAGATCATAAAAAAGCCCAAGGCAACACTCAACGTCATGCGTGTTTCTTTTTTCCAGTTGGCAAAGTAATCTTCACTGGACAGGCCGACGAGAACCATCATCGGTGCTGAACTCAGGCGCTGGAAAGTAATGGTGCGATCAATGCCATCGGAGTTGACCCGCGCGTGGTACGTGGACGATTGAACGCCTGACTTTACCAATCTCTGAAGTTCTGCAGAGACATTGTTGTCACCCACCCTGCCGCCTGGCTGATCAGGCAGTGGAGGGTAACGTGCAATCAGACCCAAATCGGCATCCCTCAAGACCAATGCGTCGTTTGGGCTGATGGTGAATCGGGAAAGCATTTTTCTGAAATGTTCCACCGAAACGACAGCGTGAACAACACCGGCAAAGCGTCCATCAGGGTAGTTGTAACGTTTGGCGATGATGATGACATCACGATGAAGAATCCTGCTCAAGATCGGCTTGGTAATAAACAGGTTGCCGCTGGCATGGTCTTGGTGGTAGAGAAAATAGTCTCGGTCGATGATGTTGACAGGCTTTTGCTTATCTAGTCCCTTGCCGAGAATGACCTGACCTGCAGCATTGGACACTCTGAATGCTTCAATTTGAGGCATCCGTTGCTCATGACGAGTCATATAGACCCTCATGACTTTTTCATCGATACCATTTTCTGCGAGCTGGTCTTCCAGTTCGTCAGTCAGGGTGTGCAAGGCCAGGTTAATTTTTTCAACGCCATCGGAGACCTCCTGATTAACAGCTCTGGCAATATTCCTGGACAGCGTTTGGGCGCTCTGTTCGTACTGTTGTCTGCTTCGGTGCAGGGAATACCACGAAAAGGCAAACACCAAAAGATTGCCGCATAACAACGTCAAAATCAACCAAGTACGTACTTTCCAGGAAAATTTCATCATGTCATTTGTGCCTTCAATTCCGACAGATTGTCGCAGGACAGAGACAATCCATGACAGCTATTGAATTTGAAGCATACAACGCACGTCAGACAAGCGTTAGCGCCCGATTTTGCACACAATGCCTTAGGAGGAAGATTGTTTTGAATGCAGCACCTTATCAATCAGCAGCAGGAGCATCTCAACCCAACCCATCGGTTGTACCTGGGTGACCACAATGGACACCATTTTCGGCAACAACTCTGCAACAAGTGTCGAGGCCACAGATAGGCACCAATGTCGTTTCCAGATGACCAGGCAGCCTATCACCAACGCACTGCCCACCAAGCCCCATGGATTGCGCTGCGCCAAGGGTGCTACTACAGAATGCAAAACGGTCGCGGCCAGTGAAGTGTCTCCATGGTTCATTTTCAAGGCCTGTCGCAGTTTTTCTCGCGAGGCCGCCAAACGATCACAAGATGGCATCTGAGTGGTGTTCACAATACGCCTGCCTCGCGCAACATCATTGCGTCTTCCTTGAGTTGTTGTCGCACACATTCAAATGGACGACTGTCTTTGTTCATCTGCAAAGCCATACGACACCACAAGGCAGCAGCAACAGCGACCAGCGGCATACATATCCCTATCCACAGTGCTTTCGCTGAAGGTTCAGGGATGACTGACCAGAGCATTAACGCGACACCTGCCAGGATGGCAGCAGCAGTCCAGCAACAAAGCTGCGACGCGCTTAACACGACGCGTCGTTCATAAGCGGATGACATCGCACCCATTTCTGCGCCGATCAGCTCTGCATAAGCATCGGCGTGATGGGCGATCAGACCTGGTTGGGTTGCTAAAAGGTGAAGCAGGGCATGGGGCATGGCAGTCATATATCCAATCCAATCATGTCAGATACGAAATTCCTGATGAGGATATGGTCCACACTAAGGATATGGTCAATAATAAGTTCCGCCTGTGGCCGTCAGAGTGAAAGATGCAATGCCAGGCGCAAATCGCGCAGTGTGGCCCAGCCACATAAGCGATTTGTAACGACGCAGTGCGCCCAAATCTGACGAGCCAAATGCGGAACTTATTATTGACCATATCC
>CAIXMC010000249.1 GCA_903920405.1 uncultured beta proteobacterium | reverse complement strand
TGACCACATCCTTAGGGATGTCCCACTTATTGTTGCTCCAAAAACACATCGCAACTGATTGATTTTTTGACAAGACGCCATGATTTTTGGGAGTAATAATAAGTGGTGCATACCCAAGTGGCATATCCATATCGGGAACTTATTGTTAGCCGGATCCTAACGGCCAAATGCGGAACTTATTCCCTCGGTTCGCTCATTTCTAAAAACATGTTTAAGATCAATAGGTTGCAATCGTCGAAGAGAGCATTTTTTGCAAAATGTCAAAATAATACCTATAAAAATCATTTGTTTACAAAAAATGAGCGAACCGAGGGTTATTGTTGACCATATCCTTATTTCTCCTTGACCAGTTTGTGCAGGGCAACGGGTGAAATTTGCCGACTCCATATCACTTTGAATCCGTTGGCATCGACTGCACAAAGAGAAATGCCTATCCGTATTGACTTCCTTTTTCAGCGAGTTTGAACACACTCACTGTTTCAACCATGGCACGAGCCTGCTGTTCCAGGGATTGTGCGGCGGCGGCGGCGTTGACCACGAGGTCGGCATTTTGCTGGGTACTCTGATCCATCTGGGTGATGGATTGTTTGATCTGATCGATGCCAATGGACTGTTCGTTGCTGGCTGTAGTGATTTCACCCATGATGTCCGCCACTTGCCTGACACTGGCCACAATTTCATCCATGGTACTGCCGGCCTGTGCGACGAGTTCACTGCCTGCATTGACATTGTCAACCGACGATCCAATCAGCGTCTTGATTTCCTTGGCAGCCATGGCAGAGCGACCCGCCAGGCTGCGAACCTCACTGGCTACCACGGCAAATCCACGTCCCTGCTCACCTGCACGGGCAGCCTCCACGGCAGCATTCAAGGCCAGGATATTGGTTTGAAAGGCAATGCCATCAATGACCCCGATGATGTCAAATATCTTTCTGGAGGAGTCATGAATGACCCTCATGGTTTGCACCACCTGCGCGACGACAGCACCACCCTTGACGGCAGTGTCAGAGGCCACCATCGCCAACTGGTTGGCATTTTTGCTGCTTTCATGATTTTGCTTGACAGTGGTAGAGAGTTCTTCTATGGCAGAGGCTGTTCGCTCCAGTGCCGTTGCCTGTTGCTCGGTGCGGTAAGACAAGTCGCTATTTTCGGCAGCGATATGGGCTGTGGCCGTGGCCATTTCTTCGGTGCCTAAGCGAATGTGAGTGACCACGTTGGTCAGGTTGTCCTGCATGGCCTTGAGGTGGGCAATCAAACTGGTGGTGTCACCCTGCTTCAATGCAATGGACATACTCAAGTTACCACTGCCCACATTTTGCGCGACGGTGGCAGCCTCATAGGGTTCAGCCCCCAAGTCTCGCCAAACCGAGGCAATGATGGCGTGTGAACCCAAGCCCAGACCCAGCACAATCAGCAGGCCGGTGACGACATTGACCATCAAACCCCTACGTTGGGCCACAGCCAGGTCGGCAAAACGGGCTTCCAAGGTGACATGGGCTTGCTGGCGCGACTGTTGGGTTTGTTGCACCAGTTCTTTTTTGGCGGCATTCATGCGCTGTATCACATCGGGATCGGTGTGCTGGCTCAACATGGCTTGGGTGGCTTCTTGAGCTGTCCTTTGATAGACTTCAAAGGCGGAAATCAGGCTGCCGATCAGTTCAGATTTGCCATCAAGTTGACTCGCCTTGGTCAGTGACTCCCGCACGCTTTGAGCGGTAGTTTGTGCGATTTTCAGCCGGTCAGCGTCGCCTTCCTGAACAGCCGCCTGAAAATCAGCCTGCAACTGGTTGCACCCCCGCTCGGCCTCAAATAAATACTCCAGAAAGGGCGTTTCCACCGTTCGCAACAAAGCCAGATTGTGGTTGTTCTGGATGCCCATGATCAGGCTGATGACCAAGGCCACCCCGAACGTTGCGCCCACACTGAGCGGAAGTAACCAAATTTTGAAACAAAATTTCATTTGAAACTTTCTACGGCTTGAACCTCTTTAACGTGAAAAAACATGGTATCGAGGGCATCTTGCCCTCGATACATGAGGTACTTTCATCGTTTGGGGTGGACTGAGATACTATGAAACATAGCGGTTACCACAGAGGAATGTGTTCGCACAGTATCGGTTCAATCTACCGTCAACAAAACCTTGACCGAAGAATCCACTGCGCTTTTTTCGATATAGCCCAAGGCGTTGGGATGGGTTGTTACCGTCTTTTTGACGGCTTCGGAATTTTCAATCATCTTGGGCGGTACGCCTTGGCCAGAGAACACCAGACGTGACCAAGTCGCCTTGACCTGAGCGGAAGATTTCCCCGTCACTTTGGTGTAGAACAACTCACGTGTTGGGCTGGATTCGGGTTGGTCGAGCAGCAGCCCAGTACCAACACCTGGCAAATGATCAGACTTGCCAAGGAACAGTCCGGCAACCTGCTCAGCGTTCAGGGCTGTGGCGGCACTCTTGGCACCCACTACAACGGCCACCTGACTTAACGACATGGCCGAGTATCCGACCGTTACAACTGTCAACATTGCTTTTATCAGTGTTTTCATTTCTGTGCCTTTCAGAATACAAAAGAGAGAGACAGTGTGTACAGATGGAATGTGTCATCACAAGGCTGACCAGTAGGAACAAGACGTGGATACGGGAGCGGAAAGCCATAAACGTTACCGTTCACACTCACTTTAGCCATCTCGAAAAATACAGCCATGTTCTTGGCGATATCGTACCGAGTTCCTATGGCAAGAGTATGTCGTCCAGTATCTCTTGCGGAAATGGCGGGACTGTTGTAAAGAGACATAAAGACCTTTACTGGCGGCACCGGAATTTTCTTGATGTCACCCGGATCAATCTTGCTGGCATTGGGTGTTGTCTTGTTGTCGCTGTAGGTGATGTAAGGTGTCCATTGGGCCATGTTTTTTGACAAGCCCAGCAAATAAGACTCATCGACCGGATTTAATACCTCCCTCTGATTGACCTTTAAGTATTCACCCCATAAGGTGTAATCATCCATGGTGTAGCGAAAACCGATATTGCTGACGCCAAAACCAATATCGTCGAAGCCATTACCGATGGCATTGACAGCATTGATGCAACTCGTGCAACCCAGTGCAACCGCTTGTTGTGCATACGTCAGAAAAGTGGAAAACATGGCAGAGCCTG
This sequence comes from uncultured beta proteobacterium, assembly GCA_903920405.1. Taxonomy (GTDB): domain Bacteria; phylum Pseudomonadota; class Gammaproteobacteria; order Burkholderiales; family Burkholderiaceae_C; genus Rhodoferax. The sequence goes on along the minus strand of CAIXMC010000249.1, from coordinate 1,078 downwards.
CGCCTGTCATTTTCATATTCGTCTGCGTTTTTGCCACCCTGACCATGAGATTGTCTTTTTCATACCTCAAAGACAATCCGGTCAGACGAGACGCCTCATAGACAAGGTCAGATGGGCCTTCAATTTTGGCACGACCGCCATAAAGACTGGTTGTCAGAATGCCTCCAGCGAGGTCGTTTTTGTAGGTGATATCCAGACCGTCGTGGGTTGACAACGGATAAACGGTGTAGATATTGGGGTCTGGCCTTGCATAGATGCTGGCGTAGCCAACAAAACGATAGTCAGAATCCATAAACACGGGAGTCAGTACACGCCCAACACGAACGCGCCAATGATTGTCAATCTTGTATTTGACAAATGCCCATTCGACATCGGCTGCCAGATCACCTTTGGCACGGTTTCTGGCAATCACTTGCAAAGTTCCCGACAAATCATGATTGGGCACAATATCCAGTTGCACACCCATCAGGGAATCATTTTGTAGCGACCAAGTGCCCCCTCGGGCCAGTCTAATGGGTTGAGTCGTCGCCTTGTAGCCATAGTCGGCAGAATCAGTACGTGTGGCGGCCACAGTACCGAATCCCTTGATCTGAAACATATCTACTTCATCTGACGCATTGGCATCCAAAGCAGACACCAAGACCGATGCAGCGAGTAACGAATGAATGATTGATATTTTGGGCATGTACGTTCACCTGTTTTCCTGGAAGATTAAAAGTTGAAACAAAAATAACCACTTGAGCCGCGATGTTCCTGGCTGCACCTACGAATGACTCCGTGGTGGAGCCAACTGACAACATGGCCACCATCACTATAACCGTTGGGACACCACTGCCGTCAGGCGGGTCAGCGATTCACAATAAATTTTCGGCTCTATGTGAAATTTAGTGGGTCATCGCCATTTCAGGCTTCCCACTTAGGATATGGTCAACAATAAGTTCCGCATTTGGCCGTCGGAGTTGGGATGTAATGCTAGGCGCAAATCGCGCAGTGTGGCCTAGCCACATAAGCGATTTGTACCGACGCAGTGCGCCCAAATCCGACGAGCCAAATGCGGAACTTATTATTGACCATATCC
>CAIXMC010000248.1 GCA_903920405.1 uncultured beta proteobacterium | reverse complement strand
GGTTGAGTTTTCGGTCAGCGATACTGGCGTAGGCATACCGCCCGACAAAATTGACCTGCTCTTTAATCCGTTTTCGCAGACCGATGGCTCCATCACGCGTGCGTTTGGCGGCTCAGGGCTGGGCTTGTCCATTGTGCACCAGTTGGCCAAAATGATGGGCGGCGACGTTGGGGTTGAAAGCGTTGCTGGCAAGGGTTCCAGATTTTGGTTTAGTCTGCGAGCCAAACTGGTCGAAGACGGTGAAGAATGCCGCAGTTCTGAACGGCCAGTCTATGAAGTGCCTGCCCTGCTGTCAGGGCGTGTGTTGGTCGTTGAGGACAATGTTGTCAACCGCGTGGTGATTGAGTCCATGCTGACAAAATTCGGCGTCAGTGTGACGCTTGTTTTTGACGGCCAGCAAGCCTTGGACACCCTCGCCCAAGGTAATTGTCCAGACCTTGTCCTGATGGATTTGCACATGCCCGTCATGGATGGTTTCGATGCGACAGAACAGATACGCCAGTGGGAACGTGACAACAATCGGCCACGCTTGCCCATTATTGCCTTGACAGCCAGTGCGTATGAAGAAGACCGCCAGCATTGCCTGGCCGTGGGGATGGACGACTTTCTGACCAAGCCCATCGCTTTGGATGCCCTGCAATCGGCTTTGAAAAAGTGGCTACCGAAGTCCAACAGAGGCAACAGGGTCAATACGGCTGGGCCAGAGGATGCGTAGCGGGTTCATCACTTCGTCAGATGACAGGCCGCAAAATTGGAGCGAACACGCTACCCTTGCTACTATTGCGCCATGGAAAAATTCTTCAACACCGCAGGTCCCAACCAGCCCGATATCCACTACACCTTGCTGCCCATACACAGAGTGAATTGGCCCGAACTCTCCAGCCTGATTGGCGCACGCAAGTATTTCATCCTGCACGCGCCGCGCCAAACCGGCAAAACCAGTCTGTTGATCCATTTGATGCATTTTTTGAATGCACAGGGGCAGTACCGGGCGCTGTATGTGAACATTGAAGCTGCGCAAGCGGCACGCAGCGATGTTCAACGCGCTGAGTCTGGCATGGTTCAGGCGCTCGCCAGCGCTGCACACCTGTACTGGAAAGACCCGCAGGCAGTCAAAACAGCCCAGGACATTCTGCAACAAAGCGGCTCAGGTGAGCGGGTTCGCCTGGTACTCCAGACGTGGTCAGAGCAAAGTGACAAACCCTTGGTCATCTTTTTGGACGAAGTCGATGCACTGGTAGGCGACACGCTGATCTCACTTTTGCGCCAGATTCGCGCAGGCTACGCGCAACGGCCAGAGGCCTTTCCACAATCAATGGTGCTGTGTGGTGTTCGGGATGTTCGAGACTATCGCATCCACCGCAGCGATGGCGAAATTATCACCGGCGGCAGTGCGTTCAATATCAAAAGCGAGTCTATCCGCCTAGGCGACTTTACCCAGGATGATGTCAAAACCTTGCTCCAGCAACATACCGATGCCACTGGTCAGACCTTTGAGCTTGGTGTGTTGGAGGAAATCTGGGCGGATACCCAGGGTCAGCCGTGGCTGGTCAATGCGCTGGCATACGAAGCGTGCTTTCGCAAACCCGAGCAGCGCGACCGAAGCCAAAGCGTGACCGTGGAACAGATGCGTCAGGCACGAGAAAGTCTGATTCAGCGCCGAGACACACACCTGGATCAACTGGCCGATAAGCTGCGCGAAGACCGAGTTCGCCGCGTGGTCGAACCCATGCTCAAAGGTGAAGAATTGTCGCCCGATGTGCCTGATGACGACCGGCAATACTGCATTGATTTGGGATTGATCGCCCGTCGAGACCGGCAGTTGCAAATTGCCAACCGGCTGTACCGCGAAGTCTTGCCACGCGAGCTGACCTCCATCGTTCAAGACAGTCTGCAAGGCTTGGCCGAACAGCCGTGGTTTGTTTTACCCGATGGAAGCCTGGACATCAACAAACTGCTGGATTTTTTTGTGCAATTTTTCCGCGAAAACTCCGAGAGCTGGCTTCAGCGTTATGCGTATCACGAAGCGGGTCCGCAGTTGCTGCTGCAAGCCTTTTTGCAGCGTGTTGTCAATGGTGGAGGCCGCATCGCACGCGAATATGGACTGGGTCGAGGTCGCACCGACTTGTTTTTGCAGTGGCCGCTGACAGAGCAAGGCTTTACCGGCCCCATGCAGCAAGTGGTGTTGGAACTCAAAATTCAGCACAAAAGCAAAGCCATTGCCTTAGCCACCGGGCTGGAACAAACCGCACGCTATGCCGACCAATGTGGTGCCGACAATGCGCACCTGTTGATTTTTAACCGTCACCCTGGCGTGGCGTGGGACGACAAAATTTACCAGGAAAAGCACAGCAGCGGCAGCCGTATGATCAGCGTGTGGGGCTTGTAAACCGTCGTATTCGAATCGAAAATTCAGGCTTCCCACTTAAGGCGGGACAGAGTTAAGTCAGCTCCCTGCGCTTGTTACGGCTAATCAGCCAAATGGGGGAGCTTCCCCTGCCAAGAAAACCACGTGAAAGAATCAAACGTAACCCATTGATATTGCACTTGTCCCGCCTTAAGTGGGAAGCCCAAAAAACTCACTCAAGTTCGTGCAGCTTGACAAGGGAACATTGCCGCCTCCACATCAGTTTGAATTGCACCCTTTTTTTTTGCAGAACTTCAGTTTTCCCATCAAAATCTGTTCAAATTTCAGCCGCGTTCCATTCCGGGAATGACGGAACTGGCTGTAGAACAAATTCACCCTGGACTGATATGCGACACCTCTTACCCGATGACAATGACGATGGACAACCCCCCCCCCCGCAATGCACCCTGCACGCTCTGTGACGCCTGTCACCTTGGTTGTGGCGGCTTTGCTGTGCCTTTTGCTCATGATCGGCTACTTCTTGCGGATCAGCTACCAACATGCGATTTCTGATGCCGAAAGCGAGACTCTCAATCTGGTAAAAGTCATTGAATCGAGGTTAACAAGCGACTTTTCACATGTTGAGGGAATTCTCAGCTTCATTGCCACTGATGTGCAATCAGACCCTTATCACAGCCGATCAGACGCCGTTTCCGCCAGGAAAACAAAGCAGCTTGTTCAGTTTGTGAGCAGCTTTCCTCAACTGGCAGGTCTGTTTGTCTTTGATGCTGATGGCACAATGCAAATGACGTCTGATCCGAATGCGAAGCCGTTTAACATCGCTGACCGTCCTCATTTCCAGACGCTGCGTGACAATCCGCAAACCAGACTTGTCTTCTCAGAACCGCTCGTGTTACGCTCTACTGGCAAATGGTCGCTGATTCAGGCGCGATCCATCCGCGATGATGCGGGGCGGTTTCTGGGAATCGTCAGTGCTGTTCATCATATCGACACATTCACAGACCTGTTTCGCCGTACCGATATTAGACAGAAGGGCGGCTCGATCTTGCTGCGGCGCAGCGATAACTTTCAACTGATCGCACGCATCCCTGTCTTCTACGAGAAGCACCTCAACCAGCCCTTAGCTGCGAACAATCCTATCCACCAGCGCATTGCATTGGGTGACAGACAAGGCACATCGGCGTACACGGCCAGCACCGATGGTGTGCGACGCATCGGCAGTTTTTCCAGGTTGGATGATCGTTTTCCGTTCTATGTGCAGGTTGCTATTTCTGAAGAACACTATTTGGCCGAATGGTGGCAGCAAGTGATCTGGACTGGACTCCTGGTTGTGCCCTTGTTTCTGGCATTCGCAATGGCTCTTGTTCGTCTTGACAAGAACAAGCGTCTGTTGTTCAGAGAGAGTGAAAAACACAAAGCGCTATTACGCTACGCCAGCGATGGCATCGCCATCCTGGATGTGAATGCCAACGTCATGGAAGTCAGCGACTCGTTTTGCACCATGCTGGGCTACTCGCGTGACGAGATGGTCGGAATGAATGTGACCAACTGGAACTGCGAGTTCAACAGTCAAAATGAACTCATGGCGGCTTTTATGCGGCTTTTTCAGTGCCAAACAGGCTCACTGGTCCAGTCACGTCACCGTCGCAAGGATGGAAGCATTTACGATGTCGAGATCAATTCCCAACCGATTGATCTGGAGGGTCATCAGGTGCTGTTCAGTTCCCATCGCGACATTACCGAACGTATTCAAGTGGAAAAACTATTCAAGGAACAGTACAAGGCGCTTGAGCTTAGTGAAACACAGATGGCCACATCGCAGCGGATCGGCTGTGTCGGGTCGTGTGTCTATGACTTCAACACCGACACCATTCGGGCATCGACTCAAACGCTGCGCCTGTTTGGGCTGCCAACCAACGTTGCAGATATTCCTTTGGATGATTTTCTGACTTGTGCACCTCAGCACCGTGATCGGGTTCGCCAGACTTTGGCGGGCAAGTTTGGTTTTCCAATCGACATCGCAAATTACCCTCTGGATGACTTTATGGCTGGTATTTCTGAACATGATCCGGTTCATCACGCCTTGACTGATTTGATCAACCATAGCCATGAGTATGACGTTGAGTTCGCCATACAGCCCGCCGACGGGTCGCCAACCAGGGTCATCCACGCCATCGGCAAAATTGAACGGGATAGTCAGGGAACCCCCATCAAGATTCTTGGCTTTGTTCAGGACGTGACGGAGCGTCGAAAAACTGAAGCCGAACTGGTGCAGGCCAGGATAGCCGCCGATGCTGCCAACACCGCCAAAAGCCGATTTCTGGCAACGATGTCGCATGAGATTCGCACGCCCATGAATGGCATTTTGGGAATGGCGCAACTTTTGTTAATGCCCAACCTGACAGAAAGTGAGCGTCTTCTGTATTCAAGAACCGTTTTATCGTCTGGAGAGACTCTGTTGGCACTGCTCAACGACATTCTTGACCTGTCAAAAATTGAGGCAGGTAAATTTCAGTTGGATAGCATTGTTTTTAAACCCATCTC
>CAIXMC010000247.1 GCA_903920405.1 uncultured beta proteobacterium | reverse complement strand
ATTTTTGAACGCCGAAACTTTAGTTATATTAACTTTTTTTGCTGAATTGCAGTTTTTCCACCAAAAATTGTCCAAATTTTAGCCACGTTCTATTGCCATTCCGGGGAGGTCTGCACTTATTGTTGCTCCAAAAACACATCGCAACTGATTGATTTTTTGACAAGTCGCCATGATTTTTGGGAGTAATAATAAGTGGTGCATACCTAAATGGCCAGCAGCACACACCCAAAAGCAAACAGACCAAACGCCATCATCTGCCACAAAAGGGTGTTCTGTCGCAACTGCCACTGATCCTTTTGCATCAAAGCCTGCGCCTGTGTTGCGGCATATGACGGCCCCAAGATCGCCACAGCACCAGGCACCTCTAAAGGGGTCGTGCGGTAAGCGCTAACCATCATGGACATTTCGAAACAGGCAATGAGCAGCAGTGGCAAGATCATCAATACCGCCATGACACCCAGTTTGCTTTGCATACGAAACCGTCGCATCAGCGCCATGCCGGGTGCCAGCCAGCCTCCAGTTTTGACCTTATCTTGGCTATTTTGTGTGTTCTTGGGCATTTTCCGGCTCCAGGTGCTGATTGCGGATATCCATAATTTCATCCTGGTGCGCCATAAACTGCAAAACGACTTCGGGGTCAAAATGGCTGCCTGAATTCTCTTCGATGTACCGTTTTGCATCTGCCACAGGCCAGGCTTTTTTGTAGGGACGCTCAGAAGTCAGTGCGTCGAACACATCAGCCACTGCGGCAATGCGTGCCGCTTGTGGAATGGCAGTGCCTGCCAAGCCGTTGGGGTAGCCTGTGCCGTCCCACTTTTCATGGTGGTTCAAAGCAATGGCATGGGCCATTCGCAACAGGTCAGAATCGCCCGTGTGCAAAATATGAGCACCAATGGTGACATGGGTTTGCATGATCTTCCACTCCTCAGGATCAAACTTGCCGGGCTTTAACAAAATGGCATCGGGTATGCCAATTTTGCCAATATCGTGCATCGGGCTTGCGTTGAGCATCAGTTCACAGTCGCTCGCATTCCACCCCACGCACCGGGCCAGCAAAGCTGAATACTTGCTCATCCGAACGATGTGAAGGCCAGTTTCATTGTCTCGGTACTCGGCTGCGCGACCCAGGCTATGCACCACCTGAAGACGTGTTTGGTAAAGCGCCTCGGTACGAATTTTCACCAGGTCACCGAGCGCAGTTTTTTGGTCATACAACATGCGATGGCCCCATTGGGCATCCAGAAGGTTGCGAACCCGCATCAATAACTCAGTGCGGTCAAAGGGCTTGCTGACAAAATCCCGTGCACCTGCGGTGAGCGCTTTGAGCAGGTGGTCGCGATCGCCATAGGCACTCAGGATGACGACAGGGGGCAAAAGAGGGTCGTCGAGTGCTGTCAATTGCGCCAACACCTGGTAGCCATCCAGATGTGGCATATCAAGGTCAAGCAAAATAAGGTCAGGGCGTTGTGTGCGGTAATGTTCCAGCACATCTCTCGAGTCACCAATCTTGGTAAGCCGGGTGTAGCCCACACTCGTGAGCAAGCAATCCACCAGCTTGAGGTTGACGGGTTCGTCATCCACAATAAAAATGCGTGACTGGAACAAGCGTTCATCTCTCATGGCGATACCCATTCTTCCCTTTGCAAAATGCAATCTATGGTTTTCAAAAAGTGCCGAATATCGAGCGGCTTGGTCAGGTAATCGGTGAAACCCGCTGCCATGCTGCGGTCAATATCTTGCTGCATGGCATTGGCGGTAATGGCGATAACGGGAATGGCCTTGAGGTGAGGGTCTGCCTTGAATATCTTCAATACTTCATAGCCATCCATGATGGGCATGTTGATGTCGAGCAAAATAAGGTCGGGCAGGCGCGCGCTTGCCAACGCAATGCCCAATTGGGGTGTGAGGGCGGTGATCAGACGGATACGCTCATGCCCGCTCAGCATGTGCTCCATCAGCTTCAGATTGGTCGGGTTATCGTCAATACACAGCACCAGGTATTGCTGCTTGCTGTCAGCAGGGGTATGTCGCACGTCATCGACCGTTGTTGGCATCGCCTCGCTGTCGGTATCTGCATTTTGCAACGCGATCCAGAATGTCGCACCGCCGCCGTCTGTGTTTTCAAACCCGATGGCACCTTTCATGGCCTCTATCAATTTTTGGGAAATGGTCAGCCCAATGCCGGTACCTTCAATCCCACTGTGTTCGCCGACCAATCTGCTAAAAGGTTGAAAAAGGTTGGCAACTTTCTCGGGTGCAACGCCTGGGCCATGGTCTGCCACACAGATACGCAGCATTTGACCGGATGCTGACTGCACGCCCAGATGGATGACACCACCAGGGTTGTTGTACTTGACCGCATTGGAGAGCAGGTTCAGCAGAACTTGTTTGAGGCGAACGTGGTCAGCTCGCACCGCCTGGCCGACCACGGCATCTTGCGTCAGCGTGATCTGCCTTGCCTGAGCCAAAGGCCGTATGAGGTCAATACACTCTTTGAAAAGGCAGGCCAGGCCGACAGGTTCAAGGAAAAGTTCACTACGGCCAGACTCTATCCTGGCCAGATCAAGCACTTCGTTGATGAGGACGAGCAGGTGGCGGCTGGCCGTCATGATTTCATGCACGTAGTCAAGCTGTTCCGGGTTGAGCCTGCTGTCATATTCAAGCATCTGACCAAAGCCCATGATGGCGTTCATCGGTGTCCGCAATTCGTGGCTCATGCTGGACAAAAATTCAGACTTGGCGCGGTTGGCTGATTCTGCAACATCTTTGGCAATGTTGAGTTCTTGTGTTCTTGTATCAACTTGTTGCTCCAGATGGTCGCGGTGCTGCACCAGTTCGAGTTGTGCGTCAGTCAATTCGGCAAGGTGAGCGTTGAGCGTTCGCGTTGCAGCGAGACGCTCAGTAATATCACGTAACGCAACGGCGATATACCGCCTAGGACTTGTCTCGACAACACTCAGACTGATTTCCACAGCGCACTCACTGCCATCTTTGCGTCGCACGGCAACCTCGCGATCCTTCACCATGATTCGCTGGGCTGGATCGGCAACAAACTGGTCTCGTAGCGCCGGATGGTGGGCACGAACCCGTTCCGGCACCAGTGTGTCGATGGACGATCCGACCAGATCTGCTACAGAATAGCCCAGAAGGTTTTCGGCTTGTTGGCTGGCCATGACGATCAAGCCCTGCGGGTTGGCGATCAGCAACGCGTCGGGACTGGTATTGAAAATGGATTTCAGCAGTGCTTCGCTGTAGGCCCGTTCACCTTCAACCAATTGACCAGCCTGCCATTCGTTGTGCAAGGCATTTTCTGCATTTCTCCGGTGTCGCTGATATAAAAACAGACTCAACAGGCTACCGAGGGTAATGACACCGAACAACACTAAGATGACCCGAAATTCCTTGTTCCAGTGATCATATATCATGGAAGTTTTCCGGGAAATCGACACCACCAATGGCTTATCCAAGCTCAAGTCATCAGGCCTGATATTTTGAAAGACAAGCAAGCGAAGATCGCCGGTGAGTGTGGATACACTAAAAACGCTTTGCGCCTGACCGCTTTTTCGATGGCGAGAAAATAAACTGTCTGGCGCTGAGGGATCCCTGCCCATGAGTTCTTTCTGCACTGGCATGACCATCAAAATTTCGCCATCGCCGTGAAATATGATGCTGCGCATGTCTGAATCTGTACGGGTGGACTCCAGCAGCGTCACGAAGTATTCGGAAGACACCATAGCGACGATCACACCGGCAAAATTCCCGTCAGGCCCTGCCAGTGCGTGCAACAACACCAATGCGACATCGCCAGTGGTGGAAGGGGGCACGATATGGAGAATTTTTGGATCGTGATGCAAAAGCGTTGCCTGGAACCAAGGCATGCTTGAGAAATTTTGCCCAAGCAACTCTGCCCGATTGGAAAAAGATGTCCGTCCATGGGCATCAAGAACCAAAAGAGTTCGCACACCGATGAGCGTTTCGGAGATGTGCTGCAAATGATGGTTGACCTGTTGAACGGCATCAGGTTGGTGCTGCCATTGTGGTAGGTCTTTGGACATACTCTGTAGTGACCTGTTGACCTGTCGAATCAGGGATGAAATATTTTTTTCAAGTATCAACGCACGGCTGGTCAAGCGCTCCAGCGCCAAAGCGTGGGTATCGTTAAATTCAGTGAACAGGCTGTAGCCAAAAGCGCCACCCAAAGCCAACAGAGATGCAAAGAGCAAAAGCCATTCGTTCATAACTCTTGGCATGACACCAACCTTTGGAGAAGGGGTCACAATAGCCATGGATTTTGAAAACTCAAGCTGGCTGAAATTTTGATGCAGGGGAAATTTGTGAACTTGCTCCGAATAGCTTGCCCGTGGTTTTCACGCCGATACGGGTGTAACCCGTCTGCCCTAGTCTTACACATCGTCTGTTGCCCATGTTGATCGTTGTGAGCGACGGTGGCATTCACGCACGACCACATTCGAGTGAATGGGGATGGTTGGCAGTGTACACCTACTGGTCATTCAATGCTGGCCCATTATTTTTATGTACGATGCTTCTTAATTTGTAGCTACTAACGCAATACTGGTAAGCGCTAGAGGCCAATTTCTTATGTATTGCGTGCCTGTTCGGATCGTCATTCGTGACAGTTGAGACACTGTTCAAATCCCGTCATTGCATCTTTAACTCTGACGGCCAAATGCATAAATTATTTCTGACCCTATCCTAAGCGACAATCTGATTTATGCCTCTATCCAACATCCCCACTCTGACCAAATCTAACAAAAATCTGGTCTGGCTTGACTGCGAAATGACCGGTTTGAACCCCGAGATCGACCGCTTGATTGAAATTGCTGTCGTTATCACAAGTCCCCGGCTTGAACATCGTACTGAAGGCCCTGTGTTGGTGCTGCATCAAAGTGATTCGGTGCTGGACGGCATGGACAAGTGGAATAAAAAAACCCACAGTAAAACTGGTTTGATTGACAAGGTCAAGGCATCCATACTGACAGAAGATGAGGCTCAAGAGCAAATTCTGGCTTTCCTCAGCAGCTATGTCTCCCAAAGCAGCTCGCCCATGTGCGGCAACTGCATTGGGCAAGACCGGCGTTTTCTGGCACGGTACATGCCCAAGCTGGAAGCATTTTTTCACTTTCGCAACCTGGATGTCAGCACACTCAAGGAACTTTCCAAACGCTGGTCACCCAATGTTTGTAAAAATTTCAAGAAAAAACAGTGCCATACGGCATTGGCAGATGTATATGAGGCTATTGATGAACTTGAATACTACCGCGAGCATTTTCTGAAATTGCCGGTGTGAGGTTCAATCTCAATCTCATGGCATCCAGACCACCCCAACAGTGGACAGTGGACAGTGGACAGTGGACAGTGGACAGTGGACAGTGGACAGTAAATACCAGTGATCACTGACCACTGACCACTGATCTGTACCCTTCAACCGAGAAATTTTATGTGTCTTGCACTTCCCGTTCAAGTGATTCAAGTGGGTTTGGGTGAGGCAGGAGACTCTGCCATGGTGGAACTGGATGGCCTGCAAAAAGAGATTTCAGTCGCCCTGTTGGACGATGTTCGAGTGGGAGACTATGTTATTTTGCATGCGGGTTACGCATTGTCCAAGCTAGACCCCGTGGAAGCCGAGCGTACGCTGGCACTGTTTTCTCAAATCAATGACGCAGCAGCATGAAATACATTGATGAATTTCGTGATGGCGCAGTAGCCACCCTACTGGCTGACAAAATCGCCGCGCAAACGCAGTCTGGACGACACTACAGTTTCATGGAGTTTTGTGGTGGTCACACCTACGCCATTGCGCGCTATGGCTTGATAGACATTTTGCCACCCTCCGTGCGAATGGTGCATGGCCCAGGCTGCCCCGTGTGCGTGTTGCCGATGGGCCGAATGAATATGGCCATTGATTTGGCCTTAAACCACGGTGTCATTGTGTGTACTTATGGCGATACCTTGCGCGTTCCTGCGTCTTCGGGGTTGTCTTTGATGAAAGCAAAGGCACAGGGGGGCGATATTCGCATGGTCTATTCCACACGCGATGCCTTGCACATTGCGCGTAACAACCCGCTGCGCGAAGTGGTTTTTTTTGCCATCGGGTTTGAAACGACCACACCCCCCACGGCACTGGCCATTTTGCAGGCCTGTCAAGAAAAACTGTCAAATTTCAGTGTGTTGTGCTGCCATGTGTTAACCCCCCCAGCCATCGCCCATTTGCTTGAAGAGGAGCAGGTGCAATCATGGGGTACTGTGCCCCTGGATGGATTTATTGGCCCTGCACATGTATCAACCGTCATTGGCAGCCAACCCTACGAATGTTTTGCACACCAGCACAAAAAGCCGGTTGTGATTGCAGGCTTTGAACCCCTCGACGTGATGCAGGCCATTTTGATGCTGGTTCGCCAAGTCAACGATGGCCGGTTTGAAGTTGAAAACGAGTTTTCTCGTGCGGTCAGCCGTGACGGCAACCGCAAGGCGCAAGCCTGCATGGCTGAGGTGTTTGATGTGCGCGCTGAATTTGAGTGGCGTGGCCTGTCAGTCGTACCGCATTCAGCCTTGATGATTCGTGAAAAATACAGTACCTTCGATGCCGAGATGCGTTTTAACCTCCATTACCGGTCAGTCCCAGACAACAAGGCTTGCGAATGTGGCGCTATTTTGCGCGGCATCAAAAACCCAAATGATTGCAAGATGTTTGGCAGTGTCTGCACCCCCGAAAACCCCATCGGATCGTGCATGGTCAGCAGCGAGGGCGCGTGTGCGGCGCATTACAGTTATGGTCGTTACAGGGAGATCGCATGAGTGCCCATAAACGTGGCTATGTTTCATCGCTCAATCTTCAAACGGGTCGGGTGGATATGACGCATGGAGCGGGCGGGCGCGCCATGGCGCAACTGATTTCTGAACTTTTTGTGCGCTATTTGGGCAACGATTATCTGGGGCAGGGGAACGACGGTGTCGTGCTGCCTGCGCCCATGCTCAATGGCAAACCTGCAAGACTGGTCATGTCCACAGATGGTCATGTGGTCACGCCTTTGTTTTTTCCCGGAGGCGATATTGGCTGCCTGTGTGTGCATGGCACGATCAACGATGTGGCCGTGATGGGGGCACAGCCTTTGTATTTGGCAGCAGGTTTTATTCTGGAAGAAGGTTTTGCACTGGCAGACCTGGTGCGCATTGTCAAATCCATGGCACACGCAGCACAACAGGCCGGCGTTTGGGTGGTGACGGGTGACACCAAAGTGGTGGAGCGTGGCAAAGGTGACGGTATTTTTATCACCACGACTGGCGTGGGCGTTTTGCCAGAGGGTCTGAATTTGGGCGGCGAACAGGCACGGCCAGGCGACGTGGTTCTGGTATCTGGCACCTTGGGCGACCACGGCATAGCCCTCATGAGCCTGCGTGAAAACCTATCATTTCACGCGCCCATTGCATCAGATACCGCAGCACTGCACACACTGGTTGCCAAAGTGCTAGACACCGGTGCAGACATTCGCTGCATAAGAGACCCCACGCGTGGCGGCCTGGCCTCTACCCTGAACGAAATTGCCCACCAGTCGGGCGTGGGAATGATGCTGCAAGAGCGCGCCATCCCCATCAAGCCAGTGGTAGCGGCTGCTTGCGAATTTTTGGGGATTGACCCACTGTATGTGGCCAATGAAGGCAAACTTGTGGTGATTTGCGCTGCACCAGATGCCGTGCGTGTACTGGCCGCCATGCGGTCTCATCCCTTGGGAGTAGATGCTGCCGTGATGGGTGATGTTGTGGCTGATGCTCACTGTTTTGTACAAATGAACACGGCCTTTGGTGGCCGGCGTAGGGTGGATTGGCTCACCGGCGAGCCACTGCCACGCATTTGCTGACGAACCAACCGGATGGAAGTCCTGCCTGAACGGTGAAGGCATCGACATCTCAGGGTGAATTGGTTCTCCCTAAAATTATCAAGCGGAAGATGTTCATTAGGACGGGTGCGTTTCAAAGTGATGTGGTGAGTGGTTCACTTGATATTCGCTGCCAATAGCTATCCCACTGACGATTTGCCCGATTGAGCCTCAAGGCCAACATATGCTCGGCATTGT
>CAIXMC010000246.1 GCA_903920405.1 uncultured beta proteobacterium | reverse complement strand
GCCCTCAATGCCTTCATCTTCCACAGAACACAGGGCTTCAATGTCGGCCATGCAAGACAGTCCGCCTGAGGCAATGACGGGAATAGTCAAGGCTTGCGCCAGGCGCACGGTGGCTTCAATGTTGAGGCCGCTTAACATGCCTTCTCGGCCAATGTCGGTATAAATAATGGATTCAACGCCAAAGTCTTCAAATTTTTTGCACAAATCAATCACATCGTGACGGGTCAGTTTGCTCCAGCCGTCGGTGGCTACCTTGCCGTCTTTGGCATCCAGACCCACAATGATGTGACCGCCAAATGCAGTACAGGCATCTTGCAAAAAGCCTGGGTTGCGAACGGCTGCAGTACCTATGATGACGTAGCGCAATCCCGCATCCAGATAGCGCTCGATGGTGTCAAGATCACGAATGCCGCCGCCCAATTGCACATCGACTTCGCTGCCAATGGATTTGAGAATTTTGCGGATGGCGATTTCATTCTTGGGATGCCCTGCAAAGGCACCGTTCAAATCCACCACATGCAAACGTCGTGCGCCTTTGTCCACCCAGTCGCGTGCTACGGCAGTTGGCTCTTCACTGAAAGTGGTAGAAAGTGTCATGTCGCCTTGTTGCAGGCGTACACAATGACCGTCTTTGAGATCGATTGCAGGTATTAAAAGCATGATGCTTAGGATGTGGTCAGTAATAAGTTCCCCATTTGGCCGTCAGAGTTAAAGATGCAATGCTAGGCGCAAATCGTGCGGTGTGGCCATGCCACATAAGCGATTTGTAACGACGCAGTGCGCCCAAATCTGACGAGCCAAATGGGGAACTTATTACTGACCACATCCTTAAAGTTAGGGAGTGAAAAAAAAATTGAAAAATGCTCGTTAATGCAAGTGACCGAAAGATTCAAATCATTAAGGATATGGTAGGTGTCAAATGGCGATGAATCAGGGGTTCCAGTGCAGAAAGTTGCGGTACAAAGTCAAACCGTGGCCGGCGCTTTTTTCGGGGTGAAACTGTGTGGCAAAAATGTTATCACGTGCCAAGGCTGCACAAAACCGAACACCGTAGTCGGTCTCACCTGCACTGTGGCGCAGATCAGACGGTTTGGCGTAAAAACTGTGAACAAAATAAAACCAACTGCCATCGGGCACGTGGCCCCACACCGGATGCTGCTTGCAGTACCACACTTGGTTCCAGCCCATTTGGGGCACTTTGTAGCGGCTGCCATCTTGTTGCCATTGGCCGGTCAAGTCGAACTTGATGACCTCGCCGGCAATGCACCCCAGTCCCGGGGTGTTGCCTTCAGCACTGTGATCGAGCAACATTTGCATGCCCACACACACGCCAAACAGTGGTTTGTTGGCTGCTGCCTCCAGCACGGCATCTTGCAGGCCTGATTTTTGTAGTTCGCTCATGCAGTCGGGCATGGCCCCTTGCCCAGGCAAAATCACCCGGTTGGCAGTACGCACACGATCAGGGTCGTCGGTGATGAGGACATCAAAGCCGGTGCCCACGGCGGCAGCTTGAACAGCCTGCGAGACCGATCGCAAATTGCCCATGCCGTAATCGACGACTGCAACAACTTTGTTTAGTGCGTTATTCGCTATGACATTCATAGCTACTTACGCAATAGGGACGGGCGCTAGAGGCCTATTTGGCATATAAATTAAAGCGAACCCTTGGTGGAGGGAATGTGGCCTAAATCGCGGGGGTCAAGCTCGATGGCATTGCGCAGCGCACGCGCAAAGGCCTTGAAAATGGACTCAATCTGATGGTGTACGTTGTCGCCTTTCAGATTGTCAATGTGCAGGGTAACCTGGGCATGATTAACAAACCCCTGAAAAAACTCATGCACCAGTTGGGTATCAAAGCTGCCTACGCTGGCGCTGGTGAAAGAGGCATTCATGACCAAACCTGGTCTGCCGGAAAAATCAACGACCACACGGCTCAAGGCTTCGTCTAGTGGCACGTAGGCATGACCGTAGCGGCGAATGCCCTTTTTATTGCCCAGTGCCTGCTGGAAGGCCTGGCCTAAAGTGATGCCCACGTCTTCAACCGTGTGATGACCGTCAACGTGCAAATCGCCCTCGGCATCCATGTCTATATCAATCAGACCGTGGCGAGCGACCTGGTCTAGCATGTGGTCTAAAAAACCAATGCTGGTATGCACATGGGACACTCCAGTGCCATCAAGATTGATGCGTACCGTGACCTCGGTTTCCGCTGTGTTGCGGGTGAGTTCTGCGGTGCGATCCGTGCTATTTGTCAGGTGTTCAGGAAGTTCTGTTAAAGGGTAGTTAGTCATAGTGATTCTTTCAGGGCGGCCATCATATTCTGGTTTTCATTAAAGGTACCAACTGTCAGACGAAGACAGTTGTTTAACAGCGGGTGCATTTTAGAAACGTTCTTGATGAGAACGCGTCGCGCCTTCATGTTGTCGAACGTTTTTTGTGCATCAGAGACGCGCAGCAAAATCATATTGGCTTCGCTGGGGAAAACATGAACACTGTCAAGATGGGAGAGTGCTTCAAAAAGTAGATCGCGCTGTGCGCATATATCTTTTGCTTGCGCTATAAAAACATCTTCATGTTCAAGGGCAAACAGTGCAGCCTCGGCGTTGAGAACACTCACGTTATAGGGTGGGCGAACCTTGTCAATCTGGGAAATCAACGCTTGCTGCCCTACAAGATAGCCCAGTCGAACACCTGCCAGGCCAAACTTGCTCAAGGTGCGCAGAAGCACAACATGAGGGACGTGGGTTAATCGGTCGAGGTAACTTTTGGATGCAAATGGCTGATAGGCCTCGTCAATCACCACCAGTGTGCCTTGTTCGCCCGCTGCTTTAATGACGGATGCCATGCTGTCATCGTCCCACAGGTTGGCGCTGGGGTTATTGGGGTAGGCCAAAAAGAGAAGGGCAGGGCGGTGATGCGCCATGGCGGTCAGCATGAAGGGTACATCCAGCGTAAAGTCTTCTTTTAAGGGGATACCCACGTAGTCCAGCCCCTGCCACTGTGCGCTTACTTTGTACATCACAAAACCTGGCTCTGGGGCCAGCACGCAGGCTTTTTGATAGCCGTTGGCAGCAGAAGGTGGCAAGGCGCAGGCCGTGGCCAACAGGCTAATCAGTTCGTCTGAACCATTGCCAAGCATCAGGTCAAAGCCTGCTGGCAAGGGTATGTGGCGTTTTAATGCGGACTGCAAATCATGAATGCACTGCCCCGGATAGCGGTTCAGCGCCACAGCACCGAGCCGTATCCCCAATTGGTTTTGAAGCTTTTGTGACAGCCGGTGCGGATTTTCCATAGCATCGAGCTTGATCATGCCCTGTGCGTTTTGCACAGGGTAAGCATGCATGGCTTGCACGTCTTTGCGAATGCAGGCAAGAGGGTTAAAGGTCGGCATGTCAGTAGTGTTCCAACGCTCGTAGAAGCGGCTTCCAGCCGCTTAGGATGTGGTCAGTAATAAGTTCCCCATTTGGCCGTCAGAGTTGGGAGGCAATGCTAGGCGCAAATCGCGCGGTGTGGCCATGCCACATAAGCGATTTGTAACGACGCAGTGCACCCAAATCTGACGAGCCAAATGGGG
>CAIXMC010000245.1 GCA_903920405.1 uncultured beta proteobacterium | reverse complement strand
CCATAATCTGCTGCGCCCCAAACGCTTTTGAATTTTGACGGCTGGCGTTAGCGGCGAGCGTGACATACAAAACCGTTTCAGGCGACAGAGTTTCTTCGTACCATAAAGCACCGTTTTTGACCGTCTTTCGCACATTGTCAATGGCAATATGGGGCGTGACCGACGTGGCATACCGCGCAAGATGCGCAAACATGTCATCCGACACAATAACTAATTGCTTTTGCAGACGCGCCTTGAAATCACTATCGACAAAACTGGCCAGCCAGTCCATCAACTTGGATAGATCGTGCTTTTTAGCCTTGAAATGGAATTCTTCCAAAAACAAACTGCCGTCTTGCTCTGGCGTGATGGCTTCATCATCCACCATCTTTGGTTGATCGAAGGTAACAGCATTTTGAATACCAAGACGCCTGGCATCTGCCGCTGCGCGCTGTAGTAATGACGGGCAAGTGACCCATTTGAAATGCGTGGTCAGGCTGCGAACCGGCAACAGCAACAAACGTGCATCGCCCACCAATAGTGCGCCCGCATGCTCGCCGGCATTTTGGGTATCTGGCCCAAAAACATCCAACACCCAAGGCTGGTTGTCTTGAGTGGCTTTGGTGCGCAGCGCGCCTTTAACGGCAGACCCAAACACACAGGGCCAACCCGTGTGGGCTTCTCGCATGATGGGCAGGTCAATGACCCCGACAGATTTGCCAGCACCTGCATGAAGGGATGTTTCTGCAATAAGGCCAAGAAGTGCATGTTGCATTGTGTGATCTCCAAATGTGTTGATATTTACCAATGGCCAACGGCAATTTCGCCACGGCCATACTCAGTGTCCTGACCTATCTGTTGGCCATGGAGTGTGCTGGGATCAGCACCTCCCACAACTTCACAGAAATAGCAGCTACCAGCAGGCACCAAACTGTTCATGGTTCTGGGGGATCGGTTCACCAAGTCCCAACCACCTTCACGCATGGGTTTGCCAATCACGGACGAAATCAGGCGCAATTTCACCCCATGAATGTCGCCATCCCAGACAGTTTGTTGCTTTGCAATGGTCACTGGCGAAAACCCATCTGGCAACCACCCCTGATTGAACCGTGCGGGGGTCAGTAAAACCAGCATGATGTTTTTCCCTTTGATTTTGATCGATGGCAGCGTTTGAACTGCTTCGCACTGCCATGCCGCCATGCGTCCCTCAGCGCCCAGACGGCAAGTGCCATGCTGTGGCAAACCTGCACAGTTCAAGCCTTTGACCACGATGCCGATCGACACATCCTTCATGGGGCGGACATGGTTGGTTTGGTACAGCAATCCGTCGATCGTGGTGCATTTGGCATGGTCGCGGCCAATTCCCAAACGTTCTTCGCTGTGGTAAAGGTCGTGTGTGTGAACGATGGCATTCTCTGCCGGAACATCGCCACTTAACACAGTTACCAGACCTTTGTCCGTGATGAATGCATGCTCCAGTGGCTTGGCACCTGCCAGTGGATCGCGCTTTTTGGGTAATATGACCTCACCAAGATCACACACAGTGATGTCCGTGGAGGGTGTCAGTCGCGTGAATTGATCAACGTCATTGTTTTTGGCATGAAGCAAAGCCAGCGGAACCGGAAATAAACGATCCTGTTCTTGCATCAAAAATGGCCCAGTAAATGACAAAGGCCCCAATGAATTTGCACTGCCCATGATGGCTTTTAACGGGTGATGGTCATCATGGGCGTAAGCCTTCCAGTCCACCTGATGAGCCTCTCCGATGGCCGTGCGAATGGCACCGATCAGCGTGGCCGACGGTGGCGGAAAAACGCTTTGCAACTGGGCACCGCCAATGGACTCCATGGGGCGTGATTCCCTGAAAAAAAGCGTGTCCAAAGCTGTGAACCGCCATTGCGTGGCATGGTTTTGTGTCATCACTCCACTCCTTTTTGTGCCAAAAACCTGACCAGCATGGCCCCATCGGGCTTTAGCATGGCACTTGTTTTCCAGTCTTTTGAATCCTTTTTGGAAAGATCACGAACCACAGCCCTGCATTGACCCAACAAAGGTTGAATGACCGAACGTGCCTGCGCCAATGTGATGTCTTTTCTGTTGTCGTGACTGTGCCAAAAATCAACAGCCAGCAAATCAAGAGCCTGCGCGGCATCCAAAACGGGTGTTACCTGGTCATCAGACGGATTCAACAAATCAAACCGCTCTGCAATTTTGAAAAAGAATTTGCTTGAAAAGTCACCATCCTTCATATCACCCGACGCAAATTGCCGTGCAATGTCTTCAATCACCAACGAGGCATTTTTGTCATTTTGCAGGGCAATGTCCCAGGGTTGCGCCCATTGCAGAACCATGCCACCAGGCTTCCAGACACGTACTGCCAACGCATCGCGCCCGGCACCGTCCTTGGCCACATCGTCCAGTAAACCATGCGCATCGCCCAAGACCTTGCCTAGCGGCATTTTGACGTGCGCATATTCAATGGCCGCCGAAATGGTGGTTGGAATACCCGTGTCCTTGAAACTGTCCGCATACAACTCACGCACAGCAACAGCACACTGCATGGCATCTTCAAGCGGCAATATCGCCAACACATCATCGCCGCCGGCATAAATCAAATAACCGTTGTGCCGATCCACCAAAGATGGCACACCCCGCGTAAATTTTTCAAGCGATTCTGAAATGGAAGACTGCTTGCTTCGATCTGCCATGTGGACACCCAAAGAATCCCCGTCCATCAGCAAAATGGCATAAAACGGTGAGAGTGGTGCATCAAATTCAGGGTGATTTCTCTTGAAACGGCCCAACTCCTGGGTTAGCACCTGCATCCTGCCGGGGTCGTAGTCGTAGGCCTTGGCGTTGTCTTGCACATGGTCAAAAAACAAATTGCCATCCAGTGACAGCAATTGACGCTTGTCACTGTCCGAAGTCCATCGGCCTGCCGCTTGTTTCAAGCAGGCAATGTGCGTATCCCACTCATCGCGGGATTCATTCACGTTGCGAGCAGCTTCCAGTAACAACCTGACATCATCGGCACTGGCCGTTTGAATCAGCTTTTCAAGCCAATGAACGGCTGCCATGTAGCTCACCGATGGCATGCCAACATCGAGCTTCCACCCATACACAGTCAAACCGCCAGACAGTTGCGCGTTAAACGATGCAAAGTGCCTAACAAAACGCCGCTTCAGGTAGGCCAATGCGCACAGTTGTTCACCTTCTCCAATGTCGGTGAGCTTGCCCACGCGCACGGCCTTCCAAAAATGATCCCCTTGTTTGCCAGGCCGATCACTGCCGGACAGTTCTTGCCAGCCTTCCATCACCATGCACTTCACGCCAGGCTCGCCCTGTGCGGCATAGTGACTACGCCAGTTTTTGCGCTGATCCATCAAGGAACTCTCGTTTTCATTGGCTGTGATCGCCCAACTGATGTCCCAAAAATTGGCGTGCTGGCGATCCCATATCTGCCGCGTTGGCGGTGTCGCAACGGCAGCCAATTTGTCGTGCAGCCAGACATGTTCAGCCAGTTTGATCCAGGCCTCACGCACACAGGTGGCCACCAAAGCGCCATCAAAATCAGCAGGCACTTTGGCTTGAAAGGCTTTGAAACGGTTGGGAATGGCACCTTGGCGTGGCGCACGTCCTGAACCTGTGCCATTGGTAATCCAGTCCAGATAGGCATCCGGCGGCACAGGAAAACTGATTTCACCCCCTTGTCGCTTGATCTCGGCCATGGCAACGCCTGCCAACCAGGACAATAAAAATGACCCCGCCCAAAAATCCCGCGTTCGGCGCGCCTGCGCTACAAAACCCTGCACAGGGCCTATCGTGAAATGAAAGAATTTACCTGCTGCCATGAAGGGTCTCCCCGTTAAAACGATTCAAATAGTCATGCAAAACATGCCAGTCAGGTGTTGAATTGACATTGGAAGTGCCACGCGCCTTGATTCTGATTTGCGCCTGATCAGGCAAAAACTTGGCAGGCAGCAAGGTATGCACAGCAACGAACTTACTGCCTATGGGATGAAGATGAAGCATCAATGGACTGGCGCGACGGCCATCATTGTCACCGGGCGCATAGTTCACATCGGCTTTGCCGTTGGTGCTGGAAAAGAAATAATTGTGTGGCAAGCCAAAAACAACTCTTTTCGGTGCCCGATCAATGCGTTTGCCCTGGGTGGCGGCCAATATCAGATCATGGTCGTCAGCAAAATTTTGTTCAGCCTCTTGACCATTGACCTTGCCATTTCTGCCATAGCTTCGGTACATCTGCTGCTCCATCCCGACAACATTCAACAGCTTCAAGGCATTGGCATCTGTTTTTGACAGGTCAATCCGACTCAAATGGCTAAAGGCCGTGAAAGGTGGTAGTGCATTTGCACAGGTATCCTTCAGCAGACCCGACAGCAAATTCTGGTATTCCTGTGCCGTTTGCGCTATTTCTTGGGGGCCGCTCCACTTTGTGATAGCAACAGAACCCAAGCCATGCCGAGCACGGCTTCCCAAAGCACCCATTAACCCAAACAACAGCACAGCATCACGAATACTTTGCATATCCGGATCAGATGTTGTGTGTCTAAACATCAGTTTGACAGTGAAATGGCCGTTTTCTTTGATGGCATTGCGAATGCACGAATTGCCATTTTTGAAAGTGGCCAACCCTTGCCCCAACAAATAAAGCTGCCCATTTCCCAGTGGATTGAACGGTTGATCTGCCAAGACAATGCCTTGATCGCACACCTGAAGCAAAAATACGCCCTGACCACCCGCGTGGTCACTTGCAGCAATGCCAAATAACCTGGCCTCCTGGTCATGCAAAGACCGCAAGGCCAAAATCTCGTCGTGGTTGTTGTTTGCCAGGCAACGCGACCAGTTCAAGGCGCGCCACCAAAAACGCAGAGCGCCCTTGACGCTGGCAGGCCGAACCGTTTCTGCACGTTGCTCTGCGCCGCCAAGAAACATCGGTGTGATGATTTGAAATGTGGCTTCCAATGTTTTCACTTGTCACCTTTGTAAAGTTAGAGTTGTTATCTGTTCCATTATCCTATGGCCTCAAGTTCTCAATGTAAATCAAGATGCTGACCTCGATCTCAGAACCTCTTTTAATTGATGCCACCACTCATTCATCCCAACTAGTTTAATGACTTCAGCAGGAGCATTCAGAAAAATTGGACGGCTTGTTCCCTTGGATTTCTTTATTGTGTCATCTGCTTCAATTTTGAAATGGTGTGCCACTGGGCCAATTGCCTTCACAAGGGCATCCCTGATCTTTGATCGAATCGGGCTAAAGTTGCTTGTCTCAACACTCAAACGCCCACCATTGAGGTCTTCCCCAAGTGTCTCCCATAGTTCCTGAGGTAAGTCTTCCAGTGACAACGATGGTCCATCAGGCAACGCAGATTCGTTGCGGCGCGCCATGGCGTACAACGCGAACACAGTGAACTGCTGAGGAGAGAGTTCTATGCGCTCACCGCATATTTCCAGCCACCCGATACCATTTTCAAGTACGACCCGCAACTCAGGCACCACCAGGGCAGCTTGTGCAAGACGCACTGCGAAATCAAACGACGTGTGTGCCTTGACAGGCCAGTCCTTACCCATCAGTCCACCGAGTTTAAGTACACTCAACTCGGCCAACTTCACCTCAGCCTGATCGGTACTGATCGTATGCAATTCCCCTGTGCCCCATTGCAGCGTCACAGGAATAAGAGGGGGGTAGAAAAAGTTCAGCTTTGGATTTTCAAACGGCTCATTCACCAGCACATGGGACAAAGTGTCGTCTGTTTCAGCCAACAGCGAAAAAGAATGACCCATGTAAAAGCTCATGCTTTTGCGACCACCCGCCACAGAAGCATGAAGCACCGTACCTGGCACTGTCTTGAGTTCACGCATCACACGGTAAATTGTGTCGGCTGCAGCTTGGTTGTCGGCATTAGTGGTGATGTCTTTCAGTTGCACCTCCTCAAGCTTTGGTGCCTCCGATGGAATCAAGCCGGTTAACCACGAACCACTTGGTGTGGCAACTGTCTGGCGAATTTGACCAATGACATGAACGGTATCAGCATCAAATCGAATGGTTTTTCCTGGCAGGTACTCTTGCATCAGTCGATGAAAGTAGCCCGTAATGGGGGTTAGCAATGCATCCAGCACCTTTTGTTTTCCATCCAGCGTTGTCACAACGTGAATCTCGTCTGGCATGAAAGGTGTTTGTTGTGTCACAAGTGCATAAAGGGTTTCTGTAATCACGGCAGGAGACATGCCAGAAACACACATCAGAATACGACGGGTTGGGGTAGCAGCAGTTGTTTTCATTATGTTATCTTTGTTTAATTTTGAACGGGCTTGACAATTACACGATGTTATCGACGAACAAATGGGTTTGAAGTCACCCTCAGTGATCTACATTTTGGATAATACAAACCAAAAAGAATCACCCTGCTGAATGCGTGACCACAGGCCATACACATGAGGAAATAGGGCGAACCACTATGAAATGAAGTAGGCATCCGGGTAATTCTTGATTATGAAATCGCCAAAGCTGATTTCTTTGAACCCGTTGATCGCCAGAATTGCAACCATGGCAACAATAGCTACCACTTTAATAGCTTCAACCATCGTCTGAATGTTGGTGTTTTCCATGCTTGCTCTCCTTGAAATGAATAAATTTGAGACCTGTTATTCTTTAGATGTTACAGAGTCAACGACACCGCCAACAGCACCAATTACCGCGCCTACAGCAACCCCTGTTGCAGTAATGGAACCAACAGCGCCAAAAATAGGCAGCACAGTGACAGCAACCACGCCCAACGGGGCACCAATAACAACATTTTTCAACAAGTTCAAAATACTCATGTCAATTCTCCTTTGGGTTTGTGATATCGCGATTATGGGTACTGATGGGTCTTTCGGTTGGCTGATAGCAATGTTGCCAGCATTGACAACGTCAATCTTTATGCCAGCCATACATCCGCAGGCATTTTTGGTTGGCCCAAACTAGCTTGCCAGTGGCGCTCTGGCAGGTGGTAAGCCCGCAGATCATCATCGGGTTCAATCAATTTAGTTAATCTTTCCATCAAGGCATCCATCTCGACAGGGCTAGCTTGCACCGAAAAAACAGAGTATTGCACCGCAAGGCCTTCACCTTTGAGTAGTCGAAACACACGCGCCAAACGCCGTGGGCAGCGCATATCGTAAGTGACCAGCCATGAAGTTTGTGCGTGTTCGCTCATAAACCCTCCGTTTTAATCCACATCATCATCTTCGTAGTAGTTTTGTAACCAAGCTTGCCCAACACCGCGCAGGTGACGTGCCAATGTGCTGGTGTGTTGTCGCAACCATCGGCACAGTGGCACACTGCTGCGCTCCCAGTCGGCATAAAACACAGACCGCCCAGCCTTGCCCAGTACACAGGCACCTTTGTCAAAACTGAAATGCTCCTCACGCAATGTGCGGTGGCGCAAAAGTTCCCACACCCACTGATCAACTGCGGGGCGTAACGGTTCTATCAAATCGCAAGCCAAGCTTTCTCGACCAAACGCAGGGCGGTGATAAAAACCCAGCATGGGGTCAAGACCGGCGCAAGTACAAGCCTGCACGGCCTGACTGTTTAGCAAGGTGTAACCCAGCGACAAACAGACATTGACCGGATCCCGGGGTGGACGTCGGTTTCTTCCCACAAAATTCAATCCCACTGGCATCACTCCAGCCAGCCCTCCAAAATAGGCACGCGCAGCACTGCCCTCAAAACCGCGCAGGCTCAAAAGGGACGGCGGGTTGTCAGGGCTACCATCACACAACCCTGTCAAAATAGGCTCAATGGTGCGCTGCGCATCCCACAACGGCTTGCGAGCATCGGGGCGCAGATCCATCAACTGTTGAAGCAACCGTTGCTGACGCATCAATTTAGATTTCACCAATGCCAGTGACCATTTTCGGCACACATCATCATCCATGACATGTCTGGCTTGCGCGAGTCGCACAGCAGCATCGTTGTGCTGCGGCCCCAACACAATGGCCACCCGCCTTGGCAAACGCGGACTCATCAGTACCGTGGTCACGCCTGCTTCAGCCAACTTCATCAGCACACCACTGTCTAGCTTAGTCTGAGAGCCTTGAATAATGCAGCGATCAATCAGCTTGATTGGCACCGTGCCACGACGTTCCCCAGCCTCGTACAGTGCAAGCGTATTGCCTTCAGACTTCACTTCAAGCTGGGATCGGTCAAGTATCAGAGTGGCCATGATTTGTGTTGGTTATTGATTCAGATAATGGAGTTTGCGCCGTGAGGGCAGGTTTGAAATGGTGCCGCAAACATGTCATGGTTGTGTGTGTGCAACCCATGACAGGTTTTGGCACCCAACCATGGCACGGCTGCCTTGGCCTAATATTTATCATTGTCATCACTTTCATTCACATTGTCATAACGGTCTGAGGCAGCCCTGGCTGCAATGGTGCTGGCAGCGACCACCAAGACGGTTTCCAAAACGGCTGGAAGCGTAAAAATACAGGGAACATGTTTATCTCCAAAATACCAGCGAAAACTCGTCGCTTTGTCGGGATGTAGCAATTATTGATACTTTCTGAAAAAAAGACTGTCAATTGCAACGTTGCCAACATTTGCTCAATCAACCGTTAATTCATGTCAGCTTTGGAATAAATTTAGTCTTTGGTTCATTCAGAACATAGAGTTTGCACTGTTATTATGGATTTCAGGTTTGCCGCAAGCTTGTCATGGCTCTCATTGCTTGGTGAACAACATGCATGATTGTTGTCTTTCATGTTCAACCTACATAAATGCAATTTGGATAAGAAGGTTTTACAGCCTTGCCAAGTGTATAAATTTTGCTGCGCGGGTCAAGCGCTATGATTTGAAAACGGTCTTTATCCGGATTCAATAATGCAAACATGTCTTTCACCAGGGTGTCGCGCTCTGAAAAAGTCATGAATAGCTCATGCACAGATTTTTGACCACCGACCGAATAACTGCGACTTAATTTCAACGCAGCAGTCAATCGACGCGGATGGGCTATGTCGTAAAAGGCAAGGTAGAGATGACGGTAAGGTGTGCTCATAGCGCCATTGTTGCACTAAATAAGCCATGCACAGGTAGCGGCAA
Source organism: uncultured beta proteobacterium (assembly GCA_903920405.1). Lineage (GTDB taxonomy): Bacteria > Pseudomonadota > Gammaproteobacteria > Burkholderiales > Burkholderiaceae_C > Rhodoferax. The sequence continues at coordinate 582 of CAIXMC010000245.1, read as the reverse complement.
GCCTGCCGTGATGCTATGTATTGTGTAGCACTATAGGCAAGACTGACGTGCGATAGCGGTCAATTCGAAGTATATGCTCCATAAGTCCGACAGCCTCTTTGCACACCGTCTTGCTAGAGACGACATCGAAAAATAAGTGGACATTCGACTGAAGGCTTACCGACCTCACGTCTTATCCCAGTAACTCCAGAAATCCTGATCCGGTTAGGGGAAATTTCAGTCTTTTCGGAATTGCGGTGGCACTCTTTTTTCGCAAAATTCACATTCCTTCACTGGTGAATGGTAGAAATTTTTCTCAGAATAATGCCACGTCGATTCCGTTCGGATCAGGATTCTGAACTCAGCAATTGTGAATGGGAGGCGGACTTCAATGATTTGTAGGTCGGTCATACAAACTCCTCCAACTCTTCAGAGTTCGCCGCGAGGAAGTGGCAGACATCGACGATTGTCTTAATCCCTTTAAATTCAGGGCAGGTATCCAGAGGTTGCCGTGCAGCGTGGCGTGGTGTGTTCCAAGTCTTAATCCCTTTAAATTCAGGGCAGGTATCCAGAGCCCCAGCCTGCTCCTTTCCTCTAGGGTAT
>CAIXMC010000244.1 GCA_903920405.1 uncultured beta proteobacterium | reverse complement strand
TTTTGGGAATGGCGCAACTTCTGTTGATGCCCAACTTGACAGAAGATGAGCGTCATGAGTATGCACAAACCATTTTCTCGTCAGGACAGACATTGTTGGCGCTGCTCAACAACATTCTTGATTTGTCAAAAATTGAGGCCGGGAAATTTCAGCTTGAGAGCCTCGTCTTTGAACCCGATGCACTTCTGCGTGAAACGCAAATGCTATTTTCTGGCACGGCGCACGCCAAGGGTCTGCAACTCGAATACCAGTGGAAAGGCTTACCCCACCGTCGCTACCTGTCCGACGCGCACCGTATTCGTCAGATGCTATCGAACCTCGTGGGTAACGCCCTCAAATTCACCCAGGAGGGTTGCGTTCGTATGGAATGTGCCCCGATTGAACAAGGTGATGAGTCTGCACTGCTGGAGTTTTCGGTGAGCGATACAGGCATGGGCATACCGCCTGAAAAAATTGATTTGCTCTTTAAGCCGTTTTCACAGACCGATAACTCCATCACGCGGGAGTTTGGCGGCTCAGGGTTGGGTCTGTCCATTGTGCGCCATCTGGCCAAAATGATGGGCGGTGACGTTGGAGTTGAAAGCGTTGCCGGCAAAGGCTCCAGATTTTGGTTCAGGCTGCGAGCCAAACCTGTGGCACAGGAAAACATCAGTGCCGAACGGCCAGCCAATGACGTGACCGAGTCAGCACTGCTGTCAGGGCGAGTGTTGGTGGTTGAGGACAATGTCGTCAACCGCATGGTGATCGAGTCCATGCTGACGAAACTCGGTGTCAGTGTGACGCTGGCCTTTGACGGCCAGCAGGCCTTGGACACCATCACCCAAGGTGATTGTTCAGACCTTGTCTTGATGGATTTGCACATGCCCGTCATGGATGGTTACGGTGCAACAGATCAGATACGCCAGTGGGAACGTGGCAACAACCGGCCACGCTTGACCATTATTGCCTTGACAGCCGATGCGTATCAAGAAGACCGCCAGCGTTGCCTGGCTGTGGGGATGGACGACTTTCTGACCAAGCCCATTGCGTTGGATGCTCTGAAATCGACTTTGAACAAATGGCTACCGATGCCCAACAGGTAAGGATGTTGAAGTCTAACCTTATGATCAACAATACCTATTGCTCACTTTTACACAGAACCAACGAATGACCCCGACCCATCATTTACACAATGCTTCCCTCACCCCTGTGGCTTTGAACGATCGGGTGTTTCGCTGGTATGACCATGCCTCTTTGTGGTTTGGTTTGGGCGTTGGCCTTTTGGTCATTCAGGTCGGTGCCTATCTGGTGCCTGCTGTGGGCAGCCTTGATGCTGCACTGGCCATTGTGTTGGGATCAGTCGTGGGCGCGGGCTTGTTGGCATGGACTGCACGACTGGGTTGCAGCAGCGGTTTGTCAAGTGCTGCATTGATGCACATCACCTATGGCAGCACATTTGCCCGCTTGCCCGTTCTGTTGAACATGGTGCAGTTGGTAGGCTGGACAACGTTTGAGTTGGTCATCATGCGCGAGGGTACTGTGGCCATTGGAGAACAATCCCTGGGTTGGTCGTCCCATGACATTTGGAGCATGATGGCTGCCACGGTGTTGTGGGGGGCGGTGTTGATGATTTTGCTGTCCGTTTCCATGACGCAAGTGGTTCGCAAACTTATTAGTCGGCTGGCTTTGCCGTTGGTGGTGGCTTCGCTTTTGTGGCTCACCTGGCAATTTGGCACTCGGTTGCCCAGTCTGGCCGCATTTTGGGAACGAACGGGCGATGGCAGCATGGGCCTGTTGTCAGCCATGGATTTGGTGATTGCCATGCCGGTGTCGTGGTTGCCTTTGGTGGCCGACTATGCCCGCTATGGCAAAAGGGGTCGCAGTACCCAAAGCGGCACCTGGCTGGGCTACGCATTGGCCAATATCTGGTGTTATGCCTTGGGGGTTCTGGTGGTCAGCGTAGCACAACCAGGCACGAATTTGGTCAGTGCCCTGTTGCTGGCGCAAGGCGGGCTGTTGGCATTGAGTTTGATTTTGGTCGATGAAATAGACAACGCTTATGGCGATGTCTATTCAGGGGCAGTCTCAGGCCACAGCATTCACCCTGGCTGGAGTGTTCGCCAGTGGGGGCTGGGGTTGGCGGGTGTGTGCATGGTGCTGGCGCTAGTGTTGCCCATGCACAGTCTGGAGCCGTTTTTGCTGATGCTGAGTTCTGTGTTTGTTCCTCTGTATGGGGTGATTTGGGGCAGATTGGGTGTCATGGGTATAAGTCATGACTTTTCACAGACACACCAACGCCCGATAGATTGGACTGCGGCTGCACTGTGGATGTTGGGTATTGCCGTTTATCACGGGCTGGCAAACTATGCACCCCAGTGGGGTTCAACATTGCCCACACTGGCTTTGACGTTCACACTGGCATGGCTGACCCGCAGTTCTGAAAGGCGTTTATTCGCATGGGCACAGGGGTAAAACCGTTGTCGGGTGAATCACCGCCCTGCCCTGCCCTGTTTTCAGTGTCGCATTCAGGCTGTCAAAATTTGTAAGCGCTTAACGGATAAGTTTTCTACGTTAAAAATTATACAAAATTCGGCTCTAACCCGCTCTGGTATTGCATAGTGCGCTATGTTTTTTGAAATTATGAGGTAGGAAACTTATGGTGAATAACTTAATTTCAACCGTGTCAAGAATCAACAACCAGTATTTGGAGACTACATAACCATGAGACATCATTTGCTTGAACTGGCTGAACGCCACCACCTGAACGCTCAACACACCCGACAGTTGCTGCAAGCTGCAGGGCTGGAGGATGAGCCTGCACCCTTGGGCGTGTGGCTGCCGCGCGGCATTGCCATATTGGCCGCTGCACTGGGTGGCTTGGGCGTTGTGATGTGGATTGCCGCCAACTGGCAGTCCATGGGGCGCATGGGCCATTTTGCACTGCTGCAATTCCTGGTCTTGACCACTGGCTTGGGGGCAGCCTTTAGTGCGCAGGCCCGCGCACCGCTGGGACTTCTTGCCCTGCTGGGTATTGGCGCGCTTTTTGCCTATTTTGGTCAGACCTATCAAACCGGTGCTGACCCCTGGCTACTATTTGCCTGGTGGACTGCACTTTCCTTGCCGTTGTGCCTGGGGGCGCGCTCGGACGTGTTGTGGACACCGTGGGCAATAGTGGCCATGACCACCATTGCACTGTGGGTTCACACCTACAGCGGTCACCAATGGGAGGTGGAGCCGAAACAATTAGACGTGCATTTGCTGGCCTGGGGTGCCACCTTCATTGTGATAGGAACGCTTGGCAGCGGCTTGCAACGCTTTACCGGAGCCAGCATCTGGAGTTTTCGCACAGCCGCCACACTGGCGGTGGTGGCCGTCACGCTGACGGCGCTAGGGGGTCTGTTTCATA
>CAIXMC010000243.1 GCA_903920405.1 uncultured beta proteobacterium | reverse complement strand
CGTTCGATCAAAAACCAATTTCTTTGTGGGGTGGATGGCGCTCGATTTGGTTCGTGATGCCGAGGGTGACGTGATTGGCGTGACTGCGCTAGAGATGGAAACCGGCGATATTCACATTTTGGAAGCCAAAGCCGTACTGATGGCATCAGGTGGCGCAGGACGCATTTTTGCTGCATCGACCAATGCTTACATCAATACGGGTGACGGTTTGGGCATGGCAGCACGCGCAGGCATTCCTTTGCAAGACATGGAATTTTGGCAATTTCACCCCACAGGGGTTTATGGTGCCGGGATTTTGCTGACCGAGGGTTGCCGTGGCGAGGGTGCCATTTTGCGCAACGGTGATGGTGAACGCTTTATGGAGCGCTACGCCCCCGCTTACAAGGACCTGGCCACGCGCGATTTTGTCTCACGCTGCATGGATCAGGAAATCAAGGAAGGCCGTGGCTGTGGCCCGGACAAAGCCTATATCAACCTGGACATGACGCACCTGGGCGCTGAAACCATCATGAAGCGCTTGCCTTCGGTGTTTGAAATTGGTCACAATTTTGCCAATGTCGATATCACCCGCGAGCCTATCCCCGTTGTTCCGACCAATCACTATCAAATGGGGGGAATTCCCAGCAGCATCACTGGTCAAGTGGTAGCACCTAAAAATGGCGCGCAGGAAGTGGTCAATGGCCTCTACGCCGTGGGCGAATGTTCCTGCGTGAGCGTGCATGGCGCCAACCGGCTGGGATGCAATTCATTGCTTGACTTGATTGTTTTTGGTTTTGCATCGGCCAACCACATCATTGAACACAGTCACAAGACCAAAAATCACAAGCCATTGCCCGCCAATGCTGCTGACATCTCACTCGATCGCCTCAACCGACTTGAAACCAACACGTCTGGCGAGTATTCACAAAAAGTGGCCGATGACATTCGCAGCACCATGCAAACTCACGCCAGCGTTTTCCGAACTCAGGCCGGTATGGATGAAGGCGTGACCAAAATTGCTCAAATTCGTGACCGTGTCAACGCAATGGTGCTGACCGACAAGTCCAAAATTTTTAACACAGACCGTGTGGAAGCGCTCGAAGTCGAGAACATGATTGAAGTGGCCCAGTCCACCATGGTGTCTGCGGCGGCGCGGCACGAGTGTCGGGGTGCGCACAGCGTGAGCGACTATGACCGCCCCGCAGATGATGCCCATTGCCCCCTGGGTCGGGATGATGTCCATTGGCTTAAACACACTTTGTGGGACAAGGCCACCAACAGCCTGAGTTACAAACCCGTCACACTCAAACCTTTGACGGTGGAATCTGTTCCTCTCAAGGTTCGCACATTCTGATCTTGCCTTGTCCTGGAGAAAAATAAATGTCTAAACGTACTTTTCAAATTTACCGCTACAACCCCGATACCGATGCCAAGCCTTACATGCAAAAGATTGAGATTGAACTTGATGGCTCAGAGCGCATGCTGCTTGACGTTCTGGTCAAAATCAAGGCCATGGACCCCACACTGTCCTACCGTCGTTCGTGCCGTGAGGGAGTTTGTGGTTCTGACGCCATGAATATCAACGGAAAAAATGGTCTGGCTTGTCTGGTCAATATGCGCACGTTGCCTGAGACTGTGGTACTCAAGCCCCTGCCAGGTCTGCCGGTGGTGCGCGATTTGATTGTAGATATGACTCTGTTTTTCAAACAGTATCACTCTATCAAACCTTATTTGATCAATGACACACGTCCGCCAGAAAAAGAGCGTCTGCAAAGCCCTGAAGAGCGGGAAGAATTGAATGGTTTGTACGAGTGCATTTTGTGTGCAAGCTGCACAACCAGTTGCCCTGTGTATTGGTGGAATCCTGACAAATTTGTGGGGCCGGCAGGTCTGCTGCAAGCCTATCGCTTTATTGCTGACAGCCGTGACGATGCCACCTCTGATCGTCTGGACAATCTGGAAGACCCTTACCGCCTGTTCAGGTGTACCACCATCATGAACTGCGTAGATGTTTGCCCCAAAAGCTTAAACCCAACGGCTGCCATTGGCAAAATCAAGGAACTGATGGTTCGTCGTGCCATTTAGGCAGCCCTCCATGACTGATGTTGCTGCAATCAACCAAGACGATGTGATTGACGTTCGCGCCATGAGTAAACTCAGGTGGCGTTGTCGTCGCGGTCTGCTTGAAAACGACATTGTGATTGATCGGTTTTTCAAAAAACATGCGGCTGCACTGACCGTCAGGCAGGCGCAGGGTTTAAGTGACTTGATGGCGTTAAGCGATGGCGATCTGCTGGATCTTCACTTGGGTCGCAAAGACCTGGCACAGGTTGATGCTGCACTGGTGCAAGATGTTGCTGTTGTTGAAGTATTAAAAATGTTGAGAGAAAAACCTGAAAGGCTTCTATGAGAATCGCTGAAAATAAGGCCACACTGTCATTCAGCAATGGCACAAGTGTTGATTTGCCCGTTTATCACGGCCATATGGGACCGGATGTCATTGATATTCGAAAGCTCTACGGCCAAACCGGCATGTTTACTTACGACCCCGGTTTTTTATCAACTGCATCTTGTCAATCTGCCATCACTTACATTGATGGCGACAAAGGGGAGTTGCTTTATCGTGGCTACCCCATTGAACAATTGGCCACGCAATGCGACTACCTTGACACCTGCTATCTTTTGCTGAAAGGGGATTTGCCAAATCTCAAAGAACGGCAAGATTTTCATAAGATTATCATCAGCCACACCATGGTGCATGAGCAGATGCAATTTTTCTTGCGTGGGTTCCGTCGGGACGCACATCCCATGGCCGTTTTAACGGGCTTGGTGGGTGCTTTGTCAGCCTTTTACCATGACAGCACCGATATCAGCAACCCCGAGCACCGAGAAATTGCTGCGGTTCGATTGATTGCACAAATGCCCACCCTGGTGGCCATGGCTTACAAATACGGTGTGGGCGAGCCTTATGTGTATCCGCGCAGTGAGCTTAGTTACGCCGGTAATTTTCTGCGGATGATGTTTGCCATTCCCTCTGAAGACTACCGGGTCAATCCTGTGCTTGAACGTGCTTTGGACCGCATTTTCATCCTTCATGCCGATCATGAGCAAAACGCTTCAACCTCGACGGTTCGTTTGTGTGGTTCTTCTGGCACCAACCCTTTTGCTGCAATAGCCGCGGGTGTGGCGTGCCTGTGGGGGCCTGCGCATGGGGGGGCCAACGAAGCCTGCCTGAACATGCTCGAAGATATTCAACGCCAGGGCGGCATTGCCAAGGTAGGTCAATTCATTGACCAGGTCAAAGACAAAAGTTCCGGCATCAAGCTCATGGGTTTTGGACACCGTGTTTATAAAAATTATGATCCCCGTGCCAAACTCATGCAAGACACCTGCAATGAAGTGCTCTCTGAACTGGGTCTGGAGAATGATCCGTTGTTCAAGCTGGCCAAACAGCTTGAACAAATTGCACTGGAAGACGATTATTTTGTGCAGCGAAAGTTGTACCCCAACGTTGATTTTTATTCAGGCATTGTGCAGCGTGCCATCGGCGTTCCTGTCAATTTATTTACCGGCATCTTCGCGCTGGCCCGCACCGTGGGTTGGGTAGCCCAATTGAATGAAATGATTGGTGATCCTGAATACAAAATTGGTCGTCCTCGCCAGTTGTTCACAGGGTCTGTTGCGCGCAACGTCAAGCCGATTGAACAGCGTTGATGGCGTGACACCTGATTCGCATTAACACCCGCCCGATGGCTGCACGGGCGGGCGTTGGATTGTGAAATACTTTTCTTTCTGGATCAACGCAGATCATGCCCACTGGTGGGTCGCCGGTACAGTTGTAGCTTCATGGCGACAAAAACCAGAAGTGCGTCACCGATATTTCTGGATGAAGAAATAAACGAAGAAAGCTCCAACTCTGGCTTTGCGTCAAGCTGCTGAGAGTGGCGAATAGCACACATCACAAGTCGTTCCAGCGAACACGCAGTATCTGCCATTTAGAATCTTCACATTGCCAAGGAAACACCATGGGAAGAACCCTCTACGACAAACTTTGGGATGATCATCTCATCCACACCGAAGAAGACGGCACTGCGCTTCTTTACATTGACCGCCATTTGGTGCATGAGGTGACCAGTCCGCAGGCTTTTGAAGGCATTCGGCGAGCCGGTCGCAAGATATGGCGCATCAGCTCTATCGTGGCCACTGCAGACCACAACACGCCTACCACGGGTTGGGAACTGGGCTATGACGGTATTGAAGACCCCACCAGCAAAGAGCAAATCCTCACGCTTGATGCCAACATTCGAGAGTGTGGTGCTGCTGCATACTTTCCATTCATGTCAAAGCGCCAAGGTATTGTGCATGTGATTGGCCCTGAAAACGGGGCCATACTGCCTGGCATGACGGTGGTGTGTGGCGACTCTCACACCTCCACCCATGGCGCTTTTGCTGCGCTCGCGCACGGCATTGGCACTAGCGAGGTAGAGCACGTTTTTGCCACGCAAACATTGCTTGCCAAAAAAGCCAAAAATATGCTGATCACCGTCAAAGGCTCACTGCCGGTGGGATGTGGTGGCAAAGACATTATTTTGGCCATTATTGGCAAAATCGGCACGGCGGGTGGCACAGGTTACACCCTGGAATTTGCAGGTTCTGCTATTCGATCGCTCAGCATGGAAGGGCGAATGACTCTGTGCAACATGGCCATTGAGGCGGGTGCGCGTGCAGGATTGGTGGCGGTTGATGAGAAAACCATCCAGTACATCAAAGGTCGTCCGCTCGCCCCCGGTGAGAATGTGGAATGGGATCAGGCCGTGGCTTACTGGAATACGCTGCATTCTGACGCTGCAGCCCATTTTGATGCCGTCGTTGAACTTGATGCAACTCAAATTGTTCCGCAAGTGACCTGGGGTACATCCCCTGAGATGGTGTTGGGTGTGAATGACCGCGTGCCAGACCCCCAACAGGAAAAAGATGCCAACAAACGTGCAGCCATGGAGCGCGCGCTTACCTACATGGCACTTGAACCCGGTCAAGCGATCAATGCACTGTCTCTGGATAAGGTTTTCATCGGGTCCTGTACCAACAGTCGCATTGAAGATTTGCGCGAAGCTGCCGCCATCGTCAAACGCTCAGGTGCCAAAATTGCCCCCAACGTCAGATTAGCCATGGTGGTGCCAGGCTCGGGGTTGGTCAAGGAGCAGGCTGAACGCGAGGGTTTGCACACGGTTTTTCTCTCAGCAGGTTTTGAATGGCGTGAGCCAGGTTGCTCCATGTGCCTGGCCATGAATGCTGACCGGCTAGAGCCGGGTGAGCGTTGTGCTTCCACCAGCAATCGCAATTTTGAGGGTCGCCAGGGGGCTGGTGGGCGTACCCACCTTGTTAGCCCCGCCATGGCTGCTGCGGCTGCCATTCATGGTCATTTTGTTGATGTCAGAAAAATTATCCAAGATGCAAAAATTTAACAGTCACACAGGTGTGGTAGTGCCGCTTGACCGCGATAACGTCGATACCGATGCTATTATTCCAAAGCAGTTTCTCAAGTCCATCCATAAAACCGGCTTTGGGTCAAATTTATTTGATGCGTGGCGTTATTTAGATGCCGGCTACCCTGGTCAAGATGCAGCCAGCCGCCAACCCAACCCTGATTTTGTACTCAATCTTCCACGCTATCAGGGGGCATCCATTTTGCTGGCGCGCCACAATTTTGGTTGCGGTTCATCACGAGAACATGCGCCTTGGGCATTGGATCAATACGGCATTCGTGCCATCATTGCCCCCAGTTACGCTGACATTTTTTTCAACAACTGTTTTAAAAATGGCCTGTTGCCCATTGTGCTGAACGAAACGCGTGTATCCCAACTGTTTGACGAAGTCGCAGCGGTTCCAGGCTACACACTTGCCATCGATCTTGAACGCCAAGTGATTGGCAAACCCAACGGCGATGAGCTGCCTTTTGAAGTGCAAGCCTTTCGCAAGTACTGTTTGCTCAATGGCCTCGATGACATTGGTTTGACGTTGCGTCATGCTGACAAAATACGAGCTTTTGAAACACAACGTTTGGAACAAAAACCCTGGTTAGCCCATACGCTGACTGTGTAGATAGCTATATTTACAATAGCAAGATAATACTCAGATGAAAATTGCAGTTCTACCCGGTGACGGTATTGGTGTTGAGATTGTGGCCGAGGCCGTCAAGGTTCTCAATGCCCTTGACTGTCGCTTTGAAATGGAAACCGCTTTGGTGGGCGGTGTCGCTTATGAAGCTCTGGGGCATCCTCTGCCAGAGTTCACCTTGAAGCTGGCCAAAGAGGCTGACGCCGTATTGTTTGGTGCTGTAGGCGACTGGAAATACGACACCCTTGAACGCCCATTGCGGCCAGAGCAGGCCATTTTGGGGCTGCGAAAAAACCTCGGGCTATTTGCCAATTTCCGCCCTGCCTTGTGTTTTGAGGAGCTTGTTGGCGCTTCAAGTTTGAAACCTGATTTAATTGCAGGACTTGATATTCTGATCATCCGTGAGCTTACCGGTGACGTTTATTTTGGTCAACCGCGGGGTCGCCGCGTTTCAACCGATGGGCATTTTCCTGGCACCGAAGAGGCCTACGACACCATGCGCTACAGCCGCCCGGAAATTGAGCGCATTGCCCATGTGGCCTTTGGCGCAGCCCAAAAACGCAAGGCTGCTGGTTCAATTGGGCGCGTTACCAGTGTGGATAAAGCCAATGTGCTTGAGACTTCTCAACTTTGGAGGGACGTGGTTGAAGAAATTGGCACACACTATCCCGACATTGCACTTGATCATCTCTATGTTGATAATGCAGCCATGCAACTGGTGCGTCAGCCCAAACAGTTTGATGTGATCGTGACGGGCAACCTGTTTGGCGATATTTTGAGCGACGAAGCTTCCATGTTGACAGGATCGATTGGCATGTTGCCTTCAGCCTCTATCAACGCGCAAGGCCAGGGGCTTTTTGAACCCAGTCACGGCAGCGCCCCAGACATTGCCGGCAAAGGCATCGCCAACCCTCTTGCTACCATTTTGAGTGCGGCCATGATGTTGCGTTTCAGTTTGAATCAACCAGAGGCAGCACAGCGCATTGAAGTGGCAGTAAAAAAAGTGTTGGCCCAAGGCCTGCGTACAGCAGATATTTACAGCGCTGGCACAATGTGTGTCAGCACGGTCGAGATGGGATCCGCAGTGGTTAAATGTCTCTGAAGTTTGAAACAAAATTAAAAGGAAATAGCAATGAAAACAGGTAACGTAGTAGGTTTGGTAGGCTGGCGCGGCATGGTAGGCTCGGTGTTGATGGATCGTATGCAAGCCGAGGGCGATTTTGATTTGATTGAACCGGTGTTTTTTTCAACCTCCAGTGCAGGCAGCACAGCACCTGCATTGGCAAAAAGCGAAACCCTGCTCAAAGATGCATTTGACATTGAAGCCTTGAAAAAATGCGACATCATCATCAGTACGCAAGGCGGTGACTACACATCGGACATTTTTTCAAAATTGCGTTCTTCTGGCTGGACGGGACACTGGATTGATGCTGCCTCTACCCTGCGCATGAATGATGATGCCATCATTATTCTTGATCCGGTCAATCTGCCCGCCATTCAAAACGCATGGGTCAAAGGTGGCAACACCTGGGTTGGCGGTAACTGCACCGTGAGTTGTATGCTCATGGCGGTGAAGTCGCTTTACAAAGCCGGTTTGGTGGCATGGATATCCACCCATACTTACCAAGCCGCCAGCGGAGGTGGTGCCCAACACATTCGGGAACTGCTCACCCAGTTTGGTACGCTTCATGCCGAAGTTAAATCATTGCTTGAAGACCCCACATCCTCCATTCTTGAGATTGATCGCAAAATCATTGCCAAGCAACGTTCCCTGAGCGCGGCTGAAATGACCCATTTTGGAGGTGTGCCGCTCGCAGGCTCTCTTATTCCCTGGATTGACAAAGATTTAGGTGTTGGCAAGCAGGCAGGTGAAGAAAATTGGGGACTCTCCCGCGAAGAATGGAAAGGCATGGCTGAAACCAACAAGATTTTGGAGCGTGGACATGCCTACGGTAGTTGGCCAACGACGGTCGATAGTTATTGTGTGCGCGTCGGATCCATGCGCTGCCACAGTCAGGCATTGACCATTAAATTGAAAAATTTTGTTCACCTTGCCGACATTGAAGCCTTGATTACCGCTGACAATGAATGGGTCAAACTTATCCCCAACACCAAAGAAGCCACGCTTGAACATTTAACGCCGGTGGCTGTGACAGGCACTTTGAACATCCCGATTGGGCGTGTGCGCAAGCTCGCCATGGGGCCGGACTATGTGGGTGCGTTTACCATTGGGGATCAACTGCTGTGGGGAGCTGCCGAACCCCTGCGTCGCATGTTGAGAATTTTGCTGGCTGCGTCATAGGTCTGCCATTTGAATGTCTGTTGAGTCATGATCTCAGTCGTCACGGGTTGATTGAACCCCTAGAATGTCTATCCATTGAGTTGCGTTGGTACAGCTCTTCGTTTGCAATAGCCATAACATGAGTGCTGTGGTTGTTATTTTTTTGCTCGCTGAAACATCGGAGTTCATAAATTGACTGCTAAAACATATCGATGGCAAGTTGTCGCTGCCGCGTTGGCATCGTTCTCTGCGTTGTGGGCTGGCGATGCTTTAGCATTGTCTTTGGGGCGGCTGGCAGTTCACTCTGCCCTGGGAGAGCCTTTGCGAGCTGAAATTGAGGTCACCAGCATCAGTCGTGAAGAAGCATCTTCCCTGAAGGCTCAGGTGGCAGGGCCGGATGCCTTTCAAACGGCGGGACTTGATTACAACGCGATGTTGATAGGGCTACGGGTCGCCGTGCAGATGAGCGTTGATGGCCGCGTTTATCTGCACTTGAATAGTGCCAATCCCGTGAATGAGCCTTTTGTTGATTTGATTTTGGAGGTCAATTGGAACTCGGGAAAAATAGTGCGTGACTACACCATGCTGTTTGACCCGCCCAATCTTCGTCCCACCAAACCAGTTGAAACAGAGTCTGTCCAAATGGGCACATCTGGTGTGTCGCGTTCTCACGCAACGCAGCAAAAACGGGTACTCCCCAGGCCAGACACGGTGACAGTGAAACGTGGCGATACTGCAGGGAATATTGCTGTTAATGCCAAGTTACCTGGCGTGACTTTGGATCAGATGTTAGTGGCCATGGTGCGATCCAATCCCGCTGCTTTCGTCGCCAACAACGTGAATCGCATCAAGGCGGGTGCCGTGCTGTCCTTGCCCTCCGAGGCAAAGGCCCTCGATACTGCCCCTAACGAAGCCACACAAATTGTCATGGCGCAAAACAGTGAGTTTGCAGCCTATCGCCAAAAACTGGCACAAAATGCTCCCAGTACACCAACGACGTTGCCCACACGACAACTCGGCGGCAAAGTCAGTATTGCCGTGGCTGAGAAAAAACCGTCTGTTCCAGCTCCTGACAAGCTCACCCTTTCCAGAGGTTCGGTCAAGGCAACAGGACGTGAAGACAAGCTGGCAGAGTCCTACGCAGTGGCACAGTCTTCGCGCCGCGCTGCAGAATTGACAAAAAATATCAAAGACTTGAACCAACTCATGGTCGCAGCCAGTGCGCCAGTTGCAGCATCGGGTGCCGTCAGTCCTGCATCATTACACTGACTTCATCTCGCTACGCCAGTGGTATCCACGCCATCTCCTGTGGTGGCTCAACCCTTTGTGAGTCCACCCTCCAAGCCTGCTGCTGCATCATCACCCCGCAAGTCGGCATCAATTGCCAGTTCCCCATCACCTGAACTGCTGCCTGAGCCAAGCTGGCTGGATGATTTGATGAACAATCCCTTGGTACTTGCTGCTGGTGCGGCTGTCATCGCTTTGCTGGTCGCCTTGGGTATTTACAAAGTACGTCAACGCAAAAGTACTGACTTGCCAGACAGTATGTTTCTCGAAAGTCGAATGCAGCCTGATTCGTACTTTGGTGGCAGTGGTGGACAGCGCATAGATACCAACGATGGCCCTGACACCGGCTCATCCATGGTGTATTCTTCAAGCCAGCTTGATGCCGTGGAGGATGTGGACCCTGTTGCAGAAGCTGATGTTTATTTGGCTTACGGACGCGATATTCAGGCTGAAGAAATTCTGAAAGATGCACTGCGCAGTCAGCCCGAACGCCTGGCCATTCACATGAAATTGCTGGAGGTTTATGCCAAACGGCGCGATACCAAAGCTTTTGAGGCGATTGCAACCCTTGCTTTCAATCTGACAAGGGGAACAGGTGCCGACTGGAACACTGTTTGCAAGTCAGGTCTGATTCTGGAGCCTGACAATGTGTTGTATCAACCCGGGGGGCAGCCCAATACCAGCGAGGTCGCCTCAACACTTTCGCAGGGCGATACAGTGACCGAAGGCTTGGACACAGCCACAAGCACCGAGCCTGCCGTGCTCGCCACGTCGCCAGACAACGATCTGGATCTCGATCTGGATTTTTCTCTGGACGATCCAGAGCCGCCCAACACTTTGCCAGCACCATTGATGCCATCTGCCGGGTATGAAACGCCACAAGGTGTTGGGTTGCCATCGATTGAACCCGTTAAAGAACCAACAGCACTACCACCTGTGGCGCCACCTGAAGTTGACCTCACGACAGAGTCCATGTTTGCCATGCCTAACTTTTCGTTTAATGTCGATGACACGGTGGCCATGAATGTACCCCCACCCCAGACCCACGTACCCCCTGCACCGTCACCACCACCTGCCGCTGATACTGGAATGCTTGAGTTTGATTTAGGCTCACTTTCGCTCGATTTTGAAGACGAACAGTTGTCTTCTCACGATGAAGGTCAAACGTCTTCAGCAGACCCTCTTGAGACCAAACTGGCATTGGCTGAGGAATTCAAAGCCATTGGTGATCTCGATGGTGCGCGTGCATTGATTGAAGAGGTGATTGAGGGGGCAACCGGCGATATGAAAGTCAAGGCACAACGCGCATTGAGTGCGCTTTGAACCTGTGTGCTTGATGCAGAAACCGTGAGGGTGGCATTGCGTGTCAGCTACATCGGTAGCGCCTACCAGGGCTGGCAAAGTCAGCTATCCAGACAGACCGTTCAAGATCAATTGGAGCTGGCCCTGCGTCTTTTTTCTGGCCAACCCGTGTCCACCTTGTGCGCTGGCCGAACCGATGCCGGTGTTCATGCGCTCATGCAGGTGGTGCATTTTGATACTGACTTGAATCGCCCTGAACGTGCCTGGGTGCGCGGCACCAATGCCTTTCTCAAACATGATATTGCGGTGCAATGGGCGAAGGTTATGCCCCCCGAATTTCATTGCCGCGCCAGTGCCTTGTCGCGGCGCTACGCTTACATTGTGCTCAATGCACCTGTTCGCCCCAGCCTTGACCACAAAAGAGTAGGCTGGGTTTGCAGGCCGCTGGATATCAATCTCATGCACCTGGCTGCACAACATCTGACCGGCGAGCATGATTTCACCTCTTTTCGTGCCAGTGCCTGCCAGGCACTCTCACCCATTAAAAACCTGATGCACATCGACATCACCCGCCGTGGCGCTTACTGGCGCTTTGTTTTTGAGGCCAATGCTTTTTTGCATCACATGATTCGCAACCTCATGGGTTGCCTGATCATGGTGGGTGACGGTCGCCGACCTCCTTCCTGGATTGTGGATGTGCTGGCAGCCAAAAACCGTGATGCAGCAGCCCCCACGTTTTCACCCCACGGACTGTATTTTTTGGGGCCACGCTACGATGCTCGCTGGGGCTTGCCAGATGATTCTGGCCTGCTGGATGGCTTGCCTGGGGCTGCGTGATGATTGCCCCTGCTGGATTGCCAAACCGTCGTACCCGCATCAAGATGTGCGGCTTTACACGCGAACAAGATATTGATGCTGCCGTGGCGGCAGGTGCGGATGCCATTGGTTTTGTGTTGTACGAGAAAAGTCCGCGTTACGTGTCTGCACCGCGAGCAGCCGAACTGGCCCAAAGATTGCCGCCCTTTGTCACTCCTGTGCTGTTGTTTGTCAATGAAAGCACTACAAAAATAATAGCTACTTGTGCAATGGTGACGGGCGCTACAGCCCAATTTCATGGTGAAGAATCTTCGCAAGAATGCCAAGCCGCCTGTACCCCAGGACAGCGTCCCTGGCTGCGTGCAGCGCGTATTCCAGGCCAGTGGAATGGTCAAAACTTTGATCTTCTCAAATTTGTTCAAGATTATTCACGTGCCCAAGGCATTCTTTTGGATGCGCACAGCGATGCTTATGGTGGCAGTGGGCAAACCTTTGACTGGTCACTGATTCCGAACAACCTGAACGCTCACCTTATCTTGAGTGGTGGTCTGAACGCTACCAATGTGACCGACGGTATTGTTTGGGTGCGTCCACGTTGCCAAACACTTTCAGTAGATGTCAGCTCTGGCATTGAAGTTCAGGGCTGCAAAGGCATCAAGGATGCTGAAAAAATGGCGCAATTTGTTGCAGCGGTACGCACAGCAGACCAGCAACACCCTGTCTGATATTTCCCCCCAAAAAAATCACCATGTTTGACTACCAACAACCTGACCCTCAAGGCCACTTTGGCATTTATGGTGGCAGTTTTGTGTCAGAAACCCTGACGCATGCCATCAACGAACTCAAGGATACTTACGCAAAATACCAGTTTGACACTGCCTTTATGGCCGAGTTTGCGTCCGAACTTGCCCATTTTGTTGGTCGCCCCTCGCCCATCTATCACGCAGCCAGAATGAGTCGGGAACAAGGGGGAGCGCAAATTTTCCTCAAACGAGAAGACTTGAACCACACGGGCGCGCACAAAATCAACAACACCATCGGTCAAGCCATGCTATGCCAACGTATGGGCAAAAAACGAGTCATTGCTGAAACCGGCGCAGGCCAGCACGGCGTGGCCACGGCCACCATCTGTGCCCGCTACGGTCTGGAATGCGTGGTCTATATGGGCAGTGAAGACATCAAGCGCCAAAGTCCCAACGTCTATCGCATGAAGCTGCTAGGTGCCACTGTGGTCCCCGTGGAGTCTGGCAGCAAGACACTTAAAGATGCATTGAACGAAGCCATGCGTGACTGGGTGGCCCATGTAGATGACACGTTTTACATCATCGGAACGGTGGCAGGCCCGCACCCCTACCCCATGATGGTTCGAGATTTTCAAAGTGTGATTGGCAAAGAATGTCTGGTGCAAATGCCAGAGATGCTTCAAAGCGCTGGCTGCACCAGCACCCAACCCGATGCCGTGGTGGCCTGCGTGGGCGGCGGTTCTAACGCCATGGGCATTTTTTACCCCTACATTGCTTACAAGAACACGCAATTGATCGGTGTGGAAGCTGCCGGCGCCGGCCTGGACAGTGGCCAACATGCAGCGTCCATCCAACGCGGAAGTCCCGGTGTGCTGCATGGCAACCGTACCTATGTGCTGCAAGACGACAACGGCCAGGTGACACCCACCCACAGCATCAGCGCGGGGCTGGATTACCCGGGTGTCGGCCCTGAGCATTCGTTTCTGTACGACATGGGTCGCGCCCAGTATGTGGGCATCACCGACACCGAAGCACTCTGTGCCTTTCATTATTTGTGTAAAACTGAGGGCATCATCCCAGCGCTGGAATCCAGTCACGCTGTGGCTTACGCCATGCAGTTGGCCAAAACCATGCGCACTGACCAATCCATACTGGTCAATTTATCAGGCCGTGGCGACAAAGACATCGGCACTGTGGCCGACTTGTCTCACGCCGATTTTTTCTGCCGCCCAAGCTGCCAAGGCCAGTTTGTCAAAGGGAGCACTACACCATGAGTCGCATTGCTACAACCTTTTCAAAACTCAAAGCACAGGGTCGCAAAGCCTTGATTCCGTTTGTGACCGCAGGTTTCCCCTATGCAGACATCACGCCCGATTTGATGCACGCCATGGTGGCCGGTGGTGCTGATGTGATTGAGTTGGGTGTGCCGTTTTCTGACCCCAGCGCTGATGGCCCGGTGATTCAAAAAGCCAGCGACCGTGCCTTGTCTTTTGGCATCGGATTAGCCCGCGTGCTAGACATGGTGCGCGTGTTCCGCTCTCAAAATCAGAGTACGCCCGTCGTGCTGATGGGCTATGCCAACCCTGTTGAGCGCTATAACCAAAAGCACATTGCCAATCAACGGGGTAGTGCCTTTGTTCAGGAGGCTGCAGCAGCAGGTGTGGATGGCGTTCTGATTGTGGATTACCCCCCCGAAGAATGCGAAGACTTTGCCAAAGACCTTCGTAGCCACGGCATTGACCTGATTTTTTTGCTCGCGCCCACCAGCACCGATGCTCGCATGGCGCAAGTAGCACAGATTGCCAGTGGTTATGTGTATTACGTCTCGCTCAAAGGCGTGACAGGGTCGGGTGCGCTGGATACTGAAGCGGTCAAGGCCATGCTTTTGCGCATTCGCCAGCATGTCACATTACCGGTGGGCGTGGGTTTTGGCATTCGTGATGCTGCCACTGCGTGCGTGATTGCTCAGGTGGCCGATGCCGTGGTCATTGGCAGCCGCATCATTGAACTCATTGACCATCAGCCCAAAAACTTGGTGTGTACGATGGCACAGGCTTTTCTGAGCGACATTCGTTCTGCACTGGATTCATCAACACTGGAGCGACTGCATGAGTTGGCTTGAAAAACTACTCCCTCCCAAAATTCAGCATACCAACCCCAAAGATCGGCGCAGCGTCCCCGAGGGTGTATGGATCAAATGCCCTGCCTGTGACAGTGTGCTCTATAAAACCGATCTGGAACAAAACCAGAATGTTTGCCCAAGTTGCAGCCACCACCACCGCATCAGCGCACGTACACGGCTCAGCGTTTTTCTTGATAACGGAAGCAGCTATGAATTAGGCCAGGACGTTTTACCTGTTGATCCGCTCAAATTCAAGGACAGTCGCAAATATGTCGATCGGCTGAAGGACGCACTCGATCACACGGGCGAGACCGATGCCTTGGTAGTCATGGGCGGTGCGGTCATGGGCATTGGCCTGGTGGCAGCCTGTTTTGAATTTGAATTCATGGGCGGCAGCATGGGTTCGGTGGTGGGTGAGCGCTTTGTTCGCGGTGTTCATACCGCTATCGAGCAAAAAGTTCCGTTTGTGTGCTTTACGGCCACTGGTGGCGCCCGAATGCAAGAAGGCTTGCTTTCCCTCATGCAGATGGCCAAAACCAATGCTTCACTCACCCATTTGGCTAAAAAAGGCTTGCCCTACATCAGCGTATTGACAGATCCCACGATGGGCGGTGTGAGCGCCGGTTTTGCATTTTTGGGTGATGTGGTGATTGCCGAGCCAAAAGCACTAATTGGGTTTGCCGGGCCGCGTGTGATTGAATCGACCGTGCGTGTGACATTGCCTGAAGGCTTTCAGCGCGCTGAATTTTTGCAATCCAAAGGTGCGGTGGACTTCATTTGTGATCGTCGCGAACTGCGAAAAACCATTGCCAGTACCCTGGCCATATTGACCCGACAAAATGCGGATGCCGTCGCATAACGCGTAAGGTATGTACCACTTACTGTTCTCCAAAAACACATCGCAACTGACTGATTTTTTGACCATATCCTTAAGGCGGGACAGAGATGGAGTCGCAAGCCGATTCAGATGAAGTCAGTTACCGTCGCTGTATTGCAATTCGTCCCACCTTAAGTGGGAAGCCGAATTTACGTCATAATCCATCCTTACCGACGGACAGTCACGTTCGGCGTTTTCATTTTGGATTATTTCTTTACGGAGCACCCAGTGGCGACTCTTCCCATTACCAAGCGCGGCGCAGAGAAACTCAAGGCTGAGCTGCATCAGTTAAAAGCTTGTGAACGTCCAGCAGTTATTAACGCCATTTCAGAGGCCCGTGCCCAAGGGGATTTAAGTGAAAACGCAGAATATGATGCAGCCAAAGACAAACAGGGATTTATTGAAGGACGCATTCAAGAAATTGAAGGCAAACTCGCAGCGGCCAAAGTCATTGACCCTACAGAGCTGCACATCACAGGTCGCGTGGTGTTTGGAGCCACAGTAGCGCTTGAAGATGAAGGATCGGGTCAGGCGGTCACTTACCAAATTGTGGGTGAAGACGAAGCCGACATCAAGCTAGGTCTGATCAACATCAACAGCCCCATTGCACGCGCCTTGATTGGTAAGGAGGTGGGTGATGTGGCGGAAGTTCATGCCCCTGCTGGTTTGCGTTTCTATGCGGTGGTACAGGTCAGTTATACATGAATGCGTGGGCTTCCCACTTAGGATATGGTCAACAATCAGTGTGAATTTGTTCTACAGCCAGTTTCGTCATTCCCGCGAAGGCGGGAATCCAGAATGCACTAGCAGCCTGTCGGACTTGAATGTATAACAAATTGATTTTTAACGAGTTTCTCAATTGTGTAAATTCAAAATTACTTTTATAAATCAACAACTTACCAATCAAGTCCGACATGCTGCTAGATTCCCGCCTTCGCGGGAATGACGAAAATTCAACAACTTGCCTTCAGAACAAATTCACCCTGGGGTCAACAATAAGTTCCGCATTTGGCCGTCAGAGTTGGGCGCACTGCGTCGTTACAAATCGCTTATGTGGCTGGGCCACACGGGTGTGATTCAAAGTGATGTGGCTTTGCTTGAGCTTGCGACATCCAAATCCCCCCTAACCCCCAATGTCACTACTTTAAGCAAAAACATCTGCCATTTTGAGATCCCGCTGCGCTTGTAATTGCGCCTTGAGTACGGCTCGCGGTTGCGTTAAAAACACATGACCTTTTGG